>DNHM01000259.1 GCA_003485885.1 Acidimicrobiaceae bacterium | reverse complement strand
CGAGGCGCGATCTATTACGCGAAGACCGATGGTTCGTCGGTCGTCGCCGTGGCACGGCCGCTCATCACGCCGAATGGCGTGGGTCTATCACCGGCCGAGGATCGGTTGTATTTCGCCGAGACCATGACCGGGCGGGTCCGGTACTGGGACTTGGAAAGCCCCGGCGTAATCAAGACTGCCGGCCACCAACTGGCGTCGACCGCCGGCGCACCCTCGGTGCTACTGGGTACGGTCCCCGGCGATGGTCGGGTCGACTCACTGGCGATTGACTCCGAGGGCAACGTGTGCGTTGCGACCTTGGGGACGGGCGCTGTAACCGCCTTCTCACCCCAGGGGGAGTTGCGAGCGATCGTGCCCGTACCCGGCGATCCAATGGTCACCAATGTGTGCTTCGGCGGTCCCGACTTACGCACGGCCTACATCACCGCCTCGGCCTTCGGCACCCTGCAAGCCCACGAATGGCATTGTCCCGGCCACCCCCTGAACTTCCTGAACACCTGAGGCCACCCGCTCGCGTCGGCGTCTTCCGCGACCAGACCGCACTTCGCTGATCTGGGCATGCATGACTAATGTTCGAGAACAACCCATTCCAACGAACCGAGGCGTGCCAAATGTTGACCGGCCAGCAATACAAGGACTCGCTGCGCGACGGACGCGCCACCTACTTCGAGGGCGAACGTATCGACGACCTGCCGGCACATCCCCTGCTCGGCCAGACCGTCGACTACACCGCAGAGACCTACGACAAGTTCTACGACCCCGCTCCAGACGCGGTCAGCCCGCTGCTCGCCGTGCCACGATCGGCCGACGATCTTCGAGCGCTCCTACCCCTGCTCAACGAGGCAGGAATGATGGCTCACGTCACCTCGTCGTCCATACAGACCCTCAAGACGGTCGCCGGGCGCATGACCGACGTGAAGCCCGAATACCTCGAACGCATGCAGATCTACATCGAGGAATCCCAAAAGTCCGACATCCGCATCACACAGTGCATCACCGATGCCAAAGGCAACCGCAGCAAATCACCTGGTGCCCAGGACGATCCCGATGCCTACGTGCGCGTCGTGTCGCGTCAACGAGACGGAATCGTGATCCGGGGTGCGAAGCTGCACATCACCGGCGCCTCGTTCGGGCACGATTTGATGACCATTCCAACAAAGTCGATGAAACCCGGCGAAGAGGACTACTCGGTCGCCTGCATGGTTCCGGTCAACGCCGAGGGTGTGCGCATTATCAACACCACCTACGCACCTCGCCACGAAGACGCACGAACCTTCCCGATCTCGGGTAAGTACCACTATCCCGAAGGTTTTGTGATCTTCGACGATGTCTTCGTGCCCCATGAGCGAGTCTTCCTCGACGGCGAAACCTCTTATGCAGCCGTGTTCGCGCACAGCCTCGGCCTCTGGGAACGACTCGGCGGACTCTCCGAATTCGTGAGCGAAGCCGACCATCTGGTCGGGTTCGCCCAGCTTGTAGCCGAGGCAAACGGCACCGCCGGCATCTCCCACATCAAGGAGAAGATCTCCGAGATGATGATCCAGGCAACACTGATTCGGGCATCGCTCGAAGCCGCCATCTCCAACTGCAGCATCGGGCCCGACGGTGCAGCGTTCCCCAATGAACTGTTCGTGAACGCCGGCAAGTTCTACGGTGCCGCCAACTACAACACGATGGTTCGACATCTTCACGACATCGCCGGCGGCGCAGTGTTGACCGCACCAGCACCCGCCGACTTCGAGAACGAAGAGGTTGGTGACCTGGCCCGCAAGTACATGTCGACCGGCAACGACGTCGACGGCGAATATCGCTCAAAACTGATGTACGCCATCCGTGACCTCACCGCCGACTCCTACGGCGGATGGAAAGCAGTCACCAACCTGCAAGCCGGAGGTGGCCTCTACGCCCAACGGATCGTGACCCGACGCCACTACGACCTCGACGAGGCAAAACGAGGCGCACTCGCCATCGCCGGCCTCAGCGAACACGACGCCCCCTGACCAGATGACACGCCGATGACCGCAACGATCACCCTCGACGATGTTCAGGCCGAGGTCCGCGAATGGCTGGCACAGAACTGGGATCCGCAGCGCCCGCTCGGCGAGTGGTGGGCGATGCTGGCCGAAGCCGGCTGGGCGTTCCCCCACTATCCCACCGAATGGTCCGGTCGCGGCCTACCACCCGAAGCCGAACGCATCGTCGCTCACGAGATCACCGCCGCCGGCGCCTACGGGCCACCACGGGGCATCGCCACCATGATGGTTGCACCCCTTCTCCTCGAACGGGGCACCGAACAACAGAAACAGGACTGGCTCCCCGGCATCGTCGACGGCACGACCGTGTGGTGCCAACTGTTCTCCGAACCCGACGCCGGCTCCGACTTGGCAGGACTCGCGACCCGAGCCGAACGAGACGGCGACCAATGGATCGTCAACGGCCAAAAGGTCTGGACCTCGGGCGCTCACTATGCCCAGCTGGCCATCCTTGTGGCCCGCACCGACGCAACCGCGGCGAAACACCACGGGCTCACCTTCTTCGTCATCGACATGAACCAGCCAGGCATCGAAGCCCGGCCGCTCGTGCAGATGACGGGCGATGCGGAGTTCAACGAAGTCTTCTTGACCGATGCGGTGCTGCCAGCCAACTACCTCATCGGCGACATCAACGAGGGCTGGGGTGTGACCCTGCGTCTGCTGTCCTATGAACGCAACTCACTCGACCCCGAGGCCGACGCTGGCATCCATTGCCAACTCGACCTGGCCCGCCCCGCCGACGACTACGTAAGCGGGCGCATCGACGACGGGCTACAAGGCTTCATGCCCAAGGGCTCCGAGTCATGGGCCATGCTTCGCGACCTGCTCGTGGACACCGGCACAATCACCGACCCGGTCATCCGACAAGACGCCATGCGTATCTATTCCTGGCAGCAGATCGCCCGTTTCACCTCGCTGCGAGCCAACGCACAAGCCGAAGCCGGCAAGGTTGCTGGCCCCGAGGTGTCACTCGGCAAGTTGGCATCCACCCGGGCCATGCGAGCATGGCGAGACCTGACCCTTCGAGCGCTCGGATCCCAAGGGATGTTGAACGGCCCCGACGGCGCACTCGACGGACGGATCACCCAGATCGGGTTGTCGGTCTCAGGTATGTCCATCGCCGGCGGCACCGACGAGATCCAACGCAACATCGTCGGCGAACAGGTGCTCGGTTTGCCCCGCGAGCCCCGCGCCCCAACCAACTAGAGCTCCCATGACTGCCGCTCCCTCTCAGACCATCGCCTGCCAAACCATCAATGCAGGCGACTGGATACGCCTAAGTGCACAACGGTTCGGAGACCGAGACTGCTTCATCGACGAAGGCACCGGCACAACCCACACATTTGCGCAGACCAACGAGCGGGTGAATCGGCTTGCCAACGCGCTCGCTGCCGCTGGCATCGGGAAAGGCGACCGGCTGGTCATCCTTGCCAATGACTCGCACCGGTACATGGAGACCTTGTTGGCGTCGATGAAACTCGGTGCCACCTATGTGCCTCTTAATGTGCGCCTCGCCGCGTTCGAGATACAAAACCTGATCACTGCATCGGGCGCTCGGTGGCTGTTCGCGAGCAGCCGGTACGTCGAGATGGCTGCACAAATGACGACCCGAGACCAATCGCCGCTGAACATCATCGCGTACGAATCCACCGACACTCCCGCGACTGGCCCGGCGGACATCACCATGTACGAGCCGTTCCTGGCCACCGGCGACACAACCGAACCGGGCGTCAACGTCGACGATCGTGACATCATCGGGCTTGCGTTCACCAGCGGCACCACCGGCCTGCCCAAGGGAGTGCTGCAGTCCCAAGGGATGATCAAGAACATGGTCATGGCCTGCCTGCTCGACTACGAGATCGGCCCCGACGAATGCCGCTATTCGGCAGCCCCGATGTTCCACATCTCAGGCATGGCGATGATCATGATGGGGGTCCTTCGGGGGTACCCCAACATCCTGGCCAGCCAATTCGACCCCGCCCAAGTACTCCAGTGGCTGGCTGATGACCGCCTAACCGGCTGCTTCATGGTCCCGACCATGTTGGCTTCAGTACTCGATCAACCAGGCGTCGACGACCACGACTTCGACCGGCTTCAGTCGATCGTCTACGGCGCCGCTCCCATGCCACCCTCGCTGCTGCGGCGAGCGATGAACACGTTCTCATGCAACTTCATCCAGGCGTTCGGGGCCGGCACCGAAGCGGGCCTGCAAGCCGTGTTGACTCCGGCCGACCATCGGCGGGCGCTCGACGGCCACGAGTACCTGCTGACATCGATCGGCAAACCGGCATCCAACGTCGACCTGCGGTTGTGCGACGACGACTTGAACGATGTTCCTGCCGGGACGGTCGGCGAGATCGTGACCCGCAGCGACATGGTCATGTCGGGATATCTCGACAACCCTGAAGCCTCGGCCGACGCGCTCGCCGGTGGTTGGTTTCGGGCCGGGGACCTGGCGTGGATGGACGACGACGGTTACCTCTATCTCTCCGGTCGCAAGAAGGACATGATCATCCGCGGCGGCGAGAACGTGTATCCCATCGAGATCGAGACGGTGCTCTTCGAACACGACGCAATCAAGGATGCGGCAGTCGTCGGCCACCCCGATGAACACTGGGGCGAAACCGTCGCCGCCTACCTGGTACTCGAACCCGGCGCAGCAACACCACCCGACGACGAACTCGCCGCGTTCTGTCGATCGAAACTCGCCCGTTACAAGGTGCCAACCGACTATGTGTGGGTTGACACCTTTCCGTTGAACGCCAGCGGCAAGGTGTTGAAACGCGAACTCAGGTCACCGCACACGCCCGGCACTTCCTTGGAGGACTGATGGACATCGCAATCACCGGTATGGGAACAATCTCCCCGCTCGGTACCACCGTGGATGATCTCTACGACGGGCTGTTGGCCGGCCAGATCGGCATCGGGATCGCGCCGTGGGCTACGAGCGTGGAAGAAGGCCTGTACGCGGCGGTCCACGACCGTTTCGATCCAACCGCGTCGATGGACCCGCGGGTTGTCGCCGGCACCGATGGTTTCGCCCGGTTCGCCATCGCCGCCTGTGCCGAAGCACTCAACGATGCCGGACTCGACCCCGACTCGCTCGACCCGTTTACCACCGGCGTGGTGCACGGCACATCGATGGGCGGCCACTTCACCGTCGCTCGAGCGCAACATCAACTGGAGCGCAACGGCGTCGACGCAACCGATCGCAAGACCCAGATCAAAATCTGGCCGAACATGGCCGCGGCCCAGATCTGCCTTGCATACGGACTGCACGGACCGTCGATCACGGTCACGACCGCCTGCGCGTCGTCGCTCGACGCACTCAACACCGCAGCGCTCTACCTGCGTGCCGGCTTGGCCGACGTCGTCCTCGTCGGTGCGACCGAAGGTGGCTACACCGCCGACGACGGTGACCATTTCCTGCCTGCGTTCGTGGCGGGCGAACGGGCCTATGGCATGAGCTCGGGCCAGACCGATCCCCACCGGGCGATGCTGCCGTTCGACGTCGATCGTGTTGGCATCGTGAGTGGCGAAGGATCGGCGTTCTTCGTGCTCGAGACGGCCGAACACGCCGCTGCCCGTGGCGCCCGAATACGAGGTTGGTTCGGAGGTGGCGCGTCGTTGGCCGATGCCCATCACCCCAGCTCACCAGAACCCGAGGGCCGGTGGGAGCAGCTCGTGATGGAGCGTGCCCAGGCAGCAGCGAACGTCT
>DNHM01000247.1:9665-14993 GCA_003485885.1 Acidimicrobiaceae bacterium | reverse complement strand
GCAGCATGTGCGATGGCAACCGAGCGATTGAAACTTGCGAGCGGCGTGACCGTACCTGTGACCCGTCACGAAAGTGTTACGGCGAGCGGGCTAGCAACGTTGCAGGAGCTGTCCAGAGGACGGGCGCTGGCCGGCATCTCAACTGGTCACTCGGCGTTGCGTGACATCGGCGAGCAGCCTGCGCGCATTGCAGACTTGGCCGAGTACGTAGCCAGGGTGCGACAACTGCTGGCCGGCGAGTCGACCGTCTTTGGATCTGGCTCCGAAGGGGCGTTGACATGGCTGCCGGAGCCAGCATCGGTTCCGTTCCATATTGCGGCCTCTGGACCAAGGCTTACGCGGGCTGCTGCTGGCATGGCCGATGGAGTGATTCTGCTGCAGGGGGCGGCGCCTGATCTGGTAGACGACGCCATCGACCTGGTGCGACAAGGGGCCGCAGACGCCGGGCGGCTAGAGAGCGACGTCGAGAGAACGGTGTGGGTGTACGTGGGACTGCACGATGATCAGGAACGAGCGTATGACCAGGTGAGGGCCCGCGTGTCGGCGGTGCTCCGTATGCTCGACCCGGGCCGACTCGAGGGTGACGATCGAGCGGTAGCCGAGGCCGTACGACGTGAGTACGACATGTTTGCCCATGCCGACTCGATGCCTAAGCACGCCGCACTCGTGCCCGAACGGCTACTCGATCGATATGCGATAGCAGGAACCCCGGCACAAGTCACCGCCCGGATCAGTGCGCTCGCCAACGACAACCGCATTGATCGAGTCGTTGTCAGCCCTCAGATCGGCGCTCCCGGCCAGCCGATCACCAGGGACTTCATCACCGGCTTCGGCGAACAGGTTCTTCCCTTCGTGTAGGAGACAGCACCCCACACAAACACCAGCTGAACTGGAGCGCAGCACGTTACGTTCGACGGTCATCGCTGTTGAGCTGACGCGAATCTCTGCAACAGTGGTGCAGTGCGCTATCTGTTGGTCATCAACACTGCGGGAAACGTGATGCTCGCCGACGTCGGCAACGACATCCGAATGCCAATCGGCGCGCCGCTCGCTGCAAATCAGAGGTCACGCGTGTCGACAGCCGTGTGGTCGGCGCAGGGTCGGTGGACAGCCTGGTCGGTTGACTCCACCGACCTCGACGGTGTTCGCGAGGTGCGGATGCACGACGAGGAGTCTGACCGGGCGAGCGTGCTCGTGCAGTCGGTGAGCGCCTTCTACCTTTGCCCCAGTCCGTGTGGCCGATGGTTAAGCCACCTCTCCCTGGGCCCGCTCGGACTCGAACTGGCTGTCTCCAACGTGACCACCGGCGAAATCCACATCGTCGAGCGAGGCCAGCCACTGTTCTGGTCGTGGTCACCCGATGCCACCCAGCTCGCCGTTCATGTCGAGAACCGGGTACTTATCTCCGACAGCGCCGGGAGGTCGACGCGTGTGCTCACCGACGACGCAGGCCCCTTCGTCACCCCGTGGTGGCTTCCCGGCGGTTCGGTCGTGTACGCCGTCGGTGACCGGATCGTGGCAGCTGGTCCCGACGATGCCGTCACCACACTCGTCGCACGCGGTTCATCAGGGCGGTTCTCGCTCGACCCCGAAGGCCAGCGTTTGGCGTACATCGCCAGTACTGGCAGTGACGGAACGCTCGTAGTACTCGACCTGCTTTCACTCGCTCCAACCGAGGTGACCTCGGCACCGGTTGTGGCGTTCTTCTGGTCACCGGACGGACGTCGCCTTGCTGCCCTAACGGCGACCGGTGACGGACTCGTTCAATGGCTCATAGTCGACGGATCCGACACGCTACGCCTGCCACCTTTTCGGCCGACTCGCAGTTGGGCCGGGTCGGTACTGTCGTTCTTTGAACAGTACGCGCAGAGCCACAACGTCTGGTCGAGCGACGCAACCGCTCTGGTAGCGTCGGCCATCGATGACGAGGGCCACTCCGGAGCGCTGGTGCACACCATCGACTCCCCTGATAACACCCAATGGATACCCGATGCCGAACTCGTTTGGTGGGCGTGATCACCACACTGTGGGGACCCACCATTTGCTGCGTTGAGCGATGCGGCACGCCAGTAACTGGCGTCCCGTTCACATCACGGTGTCCGAGCAACCGGACGATGAACGCCACCTATGGGCCCCGCTAACGTTACGCCATGGATCTTGTGATCAAAGGCGGCACGGTCGCCATCGATGGTGGACCAATCATGACCGATGTCGGCGTGGCCGATGGCCGCATCGTTCAGCTCGGCGGTGTCATGTCGGCCGATGTCGAGATCGACGCCCGGGACAAGTTCGTGCTTCCCGGTGGCATTGACCCGCACGTGCACCTGACGCCGCCGGTAACCGGGCCCGGTGTCGACAGCTGGGCCGACGACTTCGAGGTTGGGACCCGGGCTGCACTCGCTGGCGGCGTCACTACCGTCGGCAACATGTCCTTTGCCCGCAAGGGTGAACAGATGATCGCGGGCATGGAACGTGATATGGCCGACGCCGCTGCCAACAGCATCGCCGACTACTTCCAGCACCCTGTTCTGCTCAACCCCGACAAAACCGGCATTGATCAGATCGCCGAGCTCACCGCAATGGGTCACCCCAGCGTCAAGATCTTCCTATCGTTCAGACGTTTCGATCGCGACGTGTCTGGGTTCCTCCGAGCGATGTCGCAGGCCGCCGATGTTGGATCCGTCGTTCTCCTACACTGCGAGGACGCCGCCATCATGGGCTGCTGCGCTGACCGTCTACAGGATCAAGGCCTGACCGAGCACCGGCACTACCCTGAGACCCGCCCGGTCGAGGCCGAGCGCATCGCCACCGAGCGGGCCGTCGGATATTGCGAGACCACCGGTGCCGCCAGCTACATCGTGCACCTGTCGAGTCAAGCTGCCCTGCAAGCCTGCCGGACGGCACGAGCCCGCGGCCTGCCTCTCTATGTCGAGACCCGACCGATATACCTGCACCTCGAACGGTCGCGCTTTGACGAACCCGACGGCGCCAAGTACACCGGAGCCCCGCCTCTGCGCGACGACGCCGACCGCGACGCGCTCTGGGCCGGGATTGCCGACGGCACCGTTAGCACCGTTGCCACTGACCATGCTCCGTGGACGCTCGAACAGAAGCTCGACTCGACCCTCGGCCCACACCAGCTTCGCCAAGGGATGGCTGAGCTGGAGACGATCATGCCGATGCTGTGGTCGCTTGGCGTCGCGACCGGTCGAATGTCGCTCGGCCGCTTCGTCGAGATGACCAGCAGTAACGCGGCCAAGCTCTTCGGGATGTATCCCCAGAAGGGCTGTATCGCTCCCGGGTCCGACGCCGACTTGGTGATCTGGGACCCGACCGAATCCCGCATCATCGACGGAGCGACCATGCACTCCAAGGCTGGCTACTCGCCCTATGACGGCTGGGAGGTCACCGGCTGGCCGACCCACACCATCAGCCGGGGCGAGATCGTGGCCGAGGGATCGCTGGTTATTGGACAACCAGGCCGCGGCCTGGCCGTTCCCCGTCAGCCCTTCGACCGCCCGTAGCCAGGTGCGGAACCTGTAGCAGGAATGGCTGCGGGAGCAATCGGCCGACAATGATGAATCAGTGAACGAGCTCGAAGCGAACCTGACAGCGCTGGCGGAACGGGAGTCCGTGGTACGGGCCTGGGTGCACCGGCACCCAGACGAGGAACTCCGACAGGCAGCCCGTGCGCTGCCCGATGGGCCGCTCCACGGCTGGACGCTGGGGGTGAAGGACGTGATCGACACCTTCGACCTGCCCACCGAACGTGGCTCGCCAATCTACGCCGGACGCCAAACCGTCAACGATGCTGCCTGCGTCGCCCTCGCCCGCCGGGCTGGGGCTCTGGTAATCGGCAAGACCGTGACCACCGAGTTCGCCCTGTTCACGGCGAACGTCACGACCAGCCCGCACGATCCAACACGTTCGCCCGGCGGCTCGTCGAGTGGCTCAGCCGCTGCGGTGGCTGCGGGCATGACCCGAGCCGCCTTTGGCACACAGACCGTGGGCTCGGTGATCCGGCCAGCGGCGTTCTGCGGTGTTGTCGGCTTCAAGTGCACCCATCAAGCCGTCCCTATGACGGGGATAGCCACATTGGCGCATTCGCTCGACACGCTTGGTTGGTTCACCCGCTCGGTCGACGACGCTGCGACTCTCTATCGGGCGCTCAGCGGCGCCGAAGCCCCATCGCCAGACGAACGGCGCCGACGTTTCGGTCTCTATCGAGCGCACCAATGGCCAAGTGCCCAGCCGGAGCAGAAACAGGTGCTCGAGACCGCCGCATCGGCGTTGGATGCGGCCGGGGCACAGGTGATCGAGATCGATCCTCTCCCCCACCTGCAGGATATGTTCTCGGCCAGCGAGACGATCATGGCCTACGAGTCGAGCCGGGTGTTCGCGTGGGAACGCGAGCATCACGCCGACCTCCTCGACCGCAGGATTCACAAGCTGCTCACGAACGGTGACCGGGTCACCGCTGCGGCCTACGGCGACGCCAAACGGGCCGTAGCAGCTGCTGCCGAGACCCACGACCGGTGGCTGATCGCCAACGAGGTCGATGCCCTCGTTACCCCGTCAGCACCTGGTGAGGCGCCATTGTTGGCCACCACCGGCGACTCGGTCTTCAACCGCGTATGGACGCTGCTCGGCGGACCGGCCGCTCACCTGCCAACTGGCCGAGGCCCACTGGGACTTCCGGTCGGGGTCCAACTCACCGGGCGGCGCTGGGACGATCTTGACCTACTCGCGACAGCCCAATTTGCCGAGACCGCCTTGGCAGACCCAGAACGTGACAGGAGCACACGATGAGTAACGCACCACTCGCCGGACTACGAGTGCTCGATGTGTCGAGCGTCCTGTCGGGCCCGATGGCAGCGATGCTGCTGGCCGACCTGGGTGCCGAGGTGATCAAGGTGGAGAACCCAGCTGCGCCCGACTTCACCCGCAGCACCGGCAACTGTCGGGGCGGCATGACCGGCTACTTCTACAACCTGAACAAAGGAAAACGGTCGCTCGCCATCGACGGCCGCCAACCCGCAGGGCAGGACATTCTCCGAGCACTCGCAGACCAGTCCGATGTTCTCATTCAGAACATGCGGCCAGGCAAGGCGGCCGGAATCGGGCTCGACCCCAACGAGTGTCTGGCCCGTAACCCGTCGCTGATCTACGCCAGCATCTCCGGCTACGGCTCTACTGGACCATCGTCGGGCGAACCCGTCTATGACTACGTAATCCAGGCCGTATCGGGCATGGTCGATCTGCAGCGCGACCCGGCGACCGGCAAGGCAGATCTCACCCGCCACTTCCCCGCCGACAAGGTCACATCAG
>DNHM01000247.1:0-9645 GCA_003485885.1 Acidimicrobiaceae bacterium | reverse complement strand
CGCCACAGTCGAGGCCATCCTTGCCGCGTTGTTTGCCCGCGAACGCGACCCGCAACGACAGGGTCAGCACGTCGAGATCAGCATGCACGAGGCCAACCTCGCCTTCTTCTGGCCCGACGGAATGATGCAACACACCGTCGTCGGACAACCCGACGGCAACGACTTCTACCCCGGCGAGTACTACCGCGTCTACCCCACCACCGACGGCGATGTCGTCCTGATGCCGCTGATGGGCCCACTCGACGGACTGTGCCGCGCCGTCGGGCATCCCGAATGGGTCGCCGCATGGCCCCAGGACATCTCCACTGGTGACCTGCACACATTCCAGGACATGCTGGCGGAAGCGATCGCCACCATGAGCACGGCCGAGGCGCTGGCCACCTTCGCTGCACACGATGTGCCGGCCGGACCAGTGGTTGCACTCGACGAGGTCCACGCTCATCCCCAGGCCATCAACCGTGAGTCGATCCTCGAACACGACGTGGAACCAATCGGCCGAGTGAGAACGTCGCGCCCCGCTTGGCGGTTCGAAAGCACCCCCGAGGTCACCCACAAAGAAGCGCCCACGCTGGGTCAGCACACCACAGAGATCCTCACCGAGCTTGGCTACGACGAGACCGCTATCGCCGCCCTGCGGCAAGCAGCCGTCGTGGTCGCCCCCCGATGACATCGTCGCCGAAGGTTAGTGCTGGCAGGATGAGTGGAATTCGATGAAGGTTGCCGAGCAAACAGCAGCACCGGGGCGGGTTCTGATCGCCGGCGTGTCAGGGGTTGTTGGATTTGCGGCCTCACATCGGTTCGCATCCCAAGGATGGGATGTGCTCGGCCTTTCCCGTCGTCGACCCGCCCGCCTGCCAGATGCTGTCCAACACCTGGCCGTCGACCTGGCCGAGCCATCATCGATTGCTGCGGTTCAAGAACAGCTCGCCGGAGTGACGCACCTGGTCTATGCAGCCCTGTTCGAAAAGCCAGGGTTGATGCCCGGTTGGCGAGAGCAAGACCAGATGGAGCGCAATATCACCATGTTGTCCAACCTCTACCGGTCACTCGCCGAGGATGGCGGACTCAAGCACATCTCCCTGTTGCAGGGAACCAAGGCCTATGGCGCCCACATCGAACCCATGACGGTGCCAGGACGTGAACGTAACCCTCGCCACCAGCACGAGAACTTCTACTGGCTCCAAGAGGACTTCCTTCGCGACCGCCAATCTGTTGCTGACTTCGCACTGACGATCTTGCGTCCTCAAGTCATCTATGGCGAAGCGCAAGGCGGCAACATGAACGCGCTCCCCGCCCTCGGGGTCTACGCCGCGCTGCTCCGTGCCCAGGGCCGTGATCTTGAGTTCCCAGGTGGTGTCGCTCCGGTCAGCGAAGCTGTCGATGCCGATCTGCTGGCGCGGATGCTCGAATGGGCAGCGACGAGCCCTGCCGCAGCTAACGAGACGTTCAACGTGACCAATGGCGACGTGTACTGCTTGCAGAATGTCTGGCCAGTGCTGGCCGAGAGTTTCAGAATGCAAGTAGGCGACGCAGTGCCGATGTCACTGGCAGCCGAGATGCCCGGCCGCGAGCCCGAATGGAACAAACTGGTGGACCGGTTCGACCTACAGGCGCCAACCTCACTCAACACCTTTGTCGGCCAGTCATTCATCTACGCCGACATGCTCCTCGGCCACGGCCAGACCACAGCGCGGTCGCCCTCATTGGTTTCAACGATCAAGGCGCGTCACGCCGGCTTCACCGACTGCGTCGATACCGAGGACATGTTCGCTCGGCTGATCGCTAACCTCCAGGCGGCACGGCTCCTCCCGCCCCGCAGTTGGTGACACGAACTTCGGCTCCTCTTAGGGTGCAGGGGTCTTAGGGCGCAGAGGCCTCTGCTTGCTCGCCGGTCACTTTCGCGTAGTTGCGGTTCAGGAACCACCGCTGGTAGTCGCCGTAGGTGATAGGCCGCTGGCGAGGCGGGTTCTCCTCGCTCACGCAGGTAGGCAGAGCCTCAATGAGTGCATCGTCTCGGGCCCCGAAGAAGAACGGCATTGCGTATCGATCAACGTTCGCTTGATTACGCACTCGGTGCGCAGTTGAGCGGAAGCGCTGGTTTGTCCACCGCTTCAGCATGTCTCCGCTGTTCACCAGAAAGGACGAAGGGAGTTGCGGTGGCACAATCCACTCGTGCCCGGCAGGTCGGATTTCCAGACCTGGCACCTCGTTGTACGGCAAGAACGTGAAGATTGTCGAATCGGTATGGGGTGCGAGACCCCAGTCGTGCTCGCCGTACGCGACAACCGGGTAATGCGAGAGCCGAAGCGTACAGGATGGGTCATCGAAGTGAGACTCGAAGTAGTCATCACACAACTCCAAGGATGAGGCAAGGACCCGCACCATTCCACGAGCCAGGTCAACAAGTCGATCCATATAGTCCTCGACGAGCGGGCGGAACCCCTCGAGTTCTGGCCACCTATTCCCCGACCGGTAACCGCCCCGATGGGCGAAGAACGCTGCGTTCAGGTTGGGCGTGCGAACCTTTCCGGCGATTTCGGACGCGTAGGAAGTTCCAGCCGCATAGGTGAGATACCCACCATGATCAGCATCCATGATGATCGAGTTAAGTTGCTCGGCCGGCAATGCATGAAGAACACGAGCGTTGTCGTAGACCCGCTCGACAAGTTCCCACGCAATCCCATGATTGGTGATGAAGAAGAAGCCAACGTCCTCGAGCGCTCGCTTGAGTTCACGCCCAAGTTGCTCGACAGCGCCTGGCTCATCAGAGCGCAGCATGCTGAGGTCGAGTGCCGGAATGAGATCGGACGGAACGGTGGTCACCATGTCACAAGCCTGCCACATGGTCAGCTCCATCATGGGCGAATGGCTTTCAGAACGCAGTCTGTGAATCTGCCGTGGTTGGTCAAACCTTCACGGTCGGCGGCAACGTAACCTGTGGCCATATGAGCATTCTCGGAACCCGCGTCCTGCGCACTGAAGATCCTGATCTGCTGACCGCCGGTGGCGACTACGTCGACGACCTCATTCCCGAGGGAGCACTACAAGCCACCTTTGTCCGCTCGACCATGGCTCACGCCCTGATCACCGGCATCGACACCAGCGAAGCCGAGGCGATGCCCGGCGTCTTCGCTGTGTTCACCGCCGAGTCGCTGGGACTCGAGGCGAAGCCGCCAGCCTTCCCTGCGCTGAACGCCGACATGAAGCGGACGTGGCTGGCGTCGGACCGGGTGCGCTACGTCGGTGAGCCGATGGCCATTGTCGTTTCCGAGACCGCTGCCCAAGGTGTCGACGCCGCCGAACTCGTGTTCATCGACTACGAACCGCTCCCAGCCGTCGTCGACATCCGTGGCGCCTTGACGACAGAGACCCTGCTCTTCCCGGCCGCAGGCACCAACGTGGCCTTCGCCGCCGAGGGAACCGTCGATGATGACTACTGGGAGGGCTGCGAGGTGCGTGTGACCCTGAACTTCCGCAACCAGCGTCTGTCGGGAGCCCCGATCGAACCACGGTCATGCACCTCGGTGTGGAGCACCGGCGACGACGGCCGCGAGTTCCTGACTCAGTGGGCCACGACCCAGAACGCGCACGGGACCAAGGGAGCGCTCGCCGGGGCTATGGGCCTGGCCGAGGATCAGGTACGCGTCATCTGTCCGCCTGATGTCGGCGGCGGCTTCGGCGCCAAGAACGGCGGTTACCCCGAGGACCTCACGGTAGCTGCGGCGGCCCGCGAGCTTGACCGCCCAGTGCACTGGATCGAAACGCGAACCGACTCCATGCTCGGTCTGGCCCACGGTCGAGCATCGATCTTCGACTGCGAGATCGGTGGCACCCGCGACGGCAAGATCCTGGCGTTCGCGTGCCATCAGATCAAGGACGGCGGGGCTTACCCCGGCATCGGCTCTTTCCTGCCCTTCCTCACCCGCATGGTGTCGTCGAGCGTCTACGACATCCCCAAGGTGTCCTGGGGTCACGACTCGGTCGTCACGAACACCGTGCCCACCGGCGCGTATCGCGGTGCCGGTCGGCCCGAGGCTGCCCACGCGATGGACCGGATGTTCGACCTGTTCGCCGACGAGATCGGCATGGACCCAGCGCAGCTCCGACGCATCAACTTCATCACACCCGAGCAGTTCCCCCACACCACCGCGGTGGGTACCAATATGGACTCGGGCGAATACGCCGCGGCGATGGACAAGGTCATGGCGTTCGCCGACTATCCGGCCTTGCTTGCCGAACAGGCCGCCCGCCGCGATGACCCGACCAAGCCACTCATGGGCCTCGGCTGGTGTGCCTACGTCGAGATCGCCAACCCGCTCATGAACGGCGAGTTCGGAAGCATCCGAGTGCAACCCGACGGCACCGCGATCGTGCTGACCGGTTCGTCGGCCCACGGCCAGGGTCATCACACTGCCTTCGCTCAGGTCGCCAGCGACATCACTGGCATCGCGTTCGACAAGATCGAGGTGCGCCACGGCGACACCGCCGAGGTGCCCCGCGGCGGTGGGACCGGAGGCTCCAAGTCGCTGCAGGTCGGGGGCACGGCCGTGTATCAGGCCAGCGAGAACGTCATCGAGATTGCCAAATCCATCGCCGCCGACATGCTCGAAGCCAGCGCTGACGACATCGTGCTCGACGTCGAAACCGGCGCGTTCGCGGTGGCGGGTACACCCGCCATCGCCAAGTCGTGGGCCGAGGTCGCCAGCCACGTCGAGTCGACCGGCGCCACACTGAGCGCCGAGGCCGATTTCACGCCCGAAGGTGCGACCTTTCCGTTTGGGGTACACCTGTCGATCGTCGACATCGACCGAGACACTGGCGAAGTCACGCCGCGGCGTCACATCTGCTGCGACGACGCCGGCACACTCGTCAACCCGATGATCGTCGACGGCCAAGTCCACGGCGGCATCGCCTCCGGTATCGCTCAGGCGATCATGGAAGAATTCGCCTACGACGACGACGGCAATCCGCTCACCGCCAACTTCATGGACTATGCCATCGTTTCAGCCGCTGAGCTGCCGAGCTTCGAGCGCATCGAACAGGAAACTCCGACGTACCGCAACCCGCTCGGGGCCAAGGGCGTTGGCGAGTCCGGCACGATCGGAGCGACGCCATCGGTGCAAAACGCCGTCGTCGACGCACTCTCACACCTCGGCGTGCGCCATGTCGACATTCCCTGCACGCCCCAGCGCGTCTGGCGAGCAATGCACGACGCTCCGGGCTCGGCAACAAGCGCGTAGCGGGCTTGATAAGGCAACGATCTTGAGCGCCGCCTCTCCGGCATCGATGGTAAGGGCGGCCAGCAGACGCCGCTGGCGAGGACCGCCGAGGTCAAGGCTCTGGCCGTCCTTCACGACCGAGGTCGGGCCCAACACCTGCACTATGGGTTGCGTCTTCATGTGAATCAACCTGCCAAATCAACCGTCACAAGATCATGTCAGTCACATCGCGTGAGAAATGCAACCACGGAACGTGAGGCTCACTCGATGCGACTTGCCGGCGGAGCGGTCCGGTGACGATATCGACCGGGAAATGGGGGCCACAGGTGAGTCAGCAGGACAGCAACCGTGGCGCTATGACGGTTCGGGTCGAAGCACCGGAACAGCAAACCCTTGTGCTGCTGGTTGAAGACGAGTTGATCATCGGCCGCGAGTGCGAAGGGCCCAGAATTGGTGACCCCCAGGTGTCGAGGCGGCACCTCAGGATCAGGCGTATCGGAACATCGGTTGAAGTGGCGGACCTTGGTTCGCCAAACGGGTCACACCTCGACGGCGTACCGCTCAAATAACCTCAGTGGGTTACCGAGCGTTGTCGAGTCTTAATCGGCGACACCACGATCTCCATCGATCCGCCACTGGCCCTCGACCAGCCCTCGGGCACTGGTCGCATCACGATGGTGCGCCAACAGGACGATCTTCGCTCCACATCGATCGACGTCGTGGCCAACATGGTCACCTCGGGCCTCATCGATGCCGAGGCCAACTCGCTTGAGGGAGAAACGATCACCATCGTCTTCTCCGATATCGAGGCGTCAACCGAGCGGGCTACGGCAATGGGCGACGCAGCCTGGTTCGCCCTGCTCGAAGAGCACAACGTCATCATCCGGACCGAACTCGCACGCTTCGGCGGCCGCGAGGTCAAATCGATTGGCGACGGCTTCATGCTCGTCTTTCCGAGCGTCCGGCGGGCGCTCCGGTTTACGACTTCGGCCCAAGAACGAGTCGAGGCTCCCGAAGGGCCCGACCTTCGTATCCGCATGGGCATACACACCGGCGAAACGATTATCGATGCTTCCGGTGACCTGTTCGGTCGCCATGTCAATCTCGCTGCTCGGGTCACGAACCTGGCAGCAGGCGGCCAAATCCTGGCAAGCATGGTCGTCCGCGAGATCGCTGCCGGCCGCGACGATGCTCTCTTCGGCGAAGCAAGCCAGGCCGAACTCAAGGGCTTCGCCGAGTTCCAGACGATCTACGAGGTGCTCTGGAGCGAAGAAGCCTCCAGCTAGCGCTGCGGTCTACCGGTCCTCGGGACAACGCCACCAAGCGCAGCCAGCGAGGGGTCGAGCACTCATCGCCACGCTGGATTCCCACCGCGCTAGGTTTCCGCCACGCTGCGTGTTCGCCACAGACCAGATCTGTTGAATCACTTTCGGCCAGCCGTCAAGTTCGGTGTCCTTGCCGCCTTGGTCGAATTCAATGAGCAGGGTCTGTCATTGGGTTACTCAGCCAATCCGGTGTCGACAGCGAAGGCGTCGTGCGCGGCTTAAACCTGCAACCGGTAGCCGTCACCATCAGGATGCATCGTGCCCGCAGTCGGGCTGCCAAAGTGGGTGCCGATCACCAACGTCGTGCCGTCGGCCCATCCGGGGAAGACGGCGCGGCGGGTTGAGCGCGCTGCGTCCGAGTCAGTGTCGAACATCGTTGACAGGTCAGGGTCGGCGATCTGTAACGGGTTGTGGGTCATGTCACCGGTGATGATCGCCCGATCACCGTCGGACTCGATCACGACCGATATGTGGCCCGGCGTATGCCCTGGGGTCGGCTGGAACGAGACTTCGTCACAGACCCGGTGGTCGGCTTCGACCAGATCGGCCAGCCCCGCCTCGGAGATCGGTGCGACCGAGTCACCGAACACATCATCGCCTTCGAAGAGGCTCTCGGTCGTTTTCCAGTGTTCGTGTTCGGTCTCGACGAAGAGGTAACGAGCGTTCGGAAACGTCGGCACCCATGCTCCATCAACCAGCCGGGTGTTCCAGCCGACATGGTCGACGTGAAGGTGGGTACACACAACGTGGGTGATCGACTCGGGCGGATAACCAACAGCAGCCATATCGTCGAGAAACGGACCCTGGAGATGACTCCACAACTCGTTACTGCGTTCCTTGTCATTACCAATGCACGTGTCGACCGCTATCCGGCGCTCACCAGTGTCGATGACCAGGCATTGGATCTTCTGCAGCAGATACCCCTGATCGTTCACGAAGTGGGGAAGCAACCACGGCGCCTTGGCGGCCCGTTCGATGACACCGTTTTTGTCGACATCAGCGAACATGAAACGCGGCGATGTCGGCGTCTCCGATTCGACGATCGATGTGATCTTGACTTGTCCAATGGTCCACGAAAGCATGCGTGAACACTAGAACGGCCTCCGACCACTGCACTAGTTCGCGGCTTTCTCCTCGTCTGGACGGGGCCCCTCAGCGGCTCGATTGCTCACCTACGCGTGGTGCGGTGGCCTGCGCAGATGCCAATCCGTCAGGTGCTGGTAGGCATGACCGATCGCCAGCACCTGGTCGTCGGCAAACGGCCGGCCGATGATCTGTAGACCCAGAGGCAGCCCATCGGGATCAAAACCCATCGGGACCGAGAGCGCCGGCCAACCGGTGCTGTTCCATGCCGGTGTGTGCAGGCTGCGAATCGACAGCGCTTCGGTGCCTCCCCCGGTAAACGGCGTTGCGCCATGGCCGGTGGTTGGACTCAGCAGCGCGTCGAGACCCTCGGCCTCGACCATGGCCGCGACCTGACGGCGGGCGACCTGGCGCACTCGTTCGATCTGCACGATGTCAGCGGCGCTGATCAGGGCGCCTTGCACGATCGTGAGCCGGGTCGGTCGGCCGTAGTCTTCCCAGCGCGCTGCAAGCCGGTCGCGATGCCACGCGAATGCCTCGGCCTGAAGCCCTAAGAATGCACCGGCGGCAAGCTCGTCATAGAGCGGTACTTCGATTCGTTTCGCGGTCGCTCCGGCCGCGGTCAATGCAGCGACTGCGTCGTCGAAGACCGCGATCGTCGCCTCGTCGCTGCCCTCGGTGATGGCGTCGTTCACAATGACGCCGACGGTCAGGCCGTCGAGACCCCGCTCGAAGCTCTGTTCAAGCTGGGCGACGTAGTCGATACCAGGCCGCTCGACCGTAGTGCGATCGCTCGGGTCCGCACCGGCCATCACGCTCAGCAGCGCCGCACAATCCCATGCTGAGCGGGCCAATGGGCCGATGTGGTCATAACTCATGCCGAGAGGCACACAGCCAGACTTGGGCACGAGGCCGAACGTTGGCTTATGGCCACTGACGCCGTTGTAAGCGGCCGGCAGTCGCACGCTTCCGCCCGTGTCGGTGCCAAGTCCGCCCAGGATCTGGCCCGATGCGACACCGTTGCCAGTGCCGGAGCTCGAGCCTCCGGTCCAACGATCCAGATTCCACGGGTTGCGCGGCACCGGGAACGGCTTGGAGAAGTCGGGGCGTCCAATGGCGTATTCCATCGTCGACGTCTTACCCATGATCACGGCGCCGCCAGCTCGCAACCTGGCAACGACGGGTCCATCACCCTGGTCACCCCACGTCGGATCCATGGTCAGACTCTGCGCCGTCGTGGGCCCCTCATCGGTGCTGAGAATGTCTTTGATACCCAACGGAATGCCGTGCAGAGGCCCAAGATCTCGGCCCTCAGCGAGCTCAGCATCGGCTTGTTCGGCCCGGGACAGCGATTGTTCGGTGTACCGATCGAGCCATGTTCCCATCTGTGGATCGAGTGCATCGGCAGCCGCGTGAGCGCTGCGTACCAGAGCTACCGATGTCGTCTCACCTGATCGCAGGGCGGCTGCTGCCGTTCGTATCGTCCAGGGCTCTTGCCGGGTCATCGCTCATCGCCTGGGGTCGAATCGACAGCTCGATATACCGCCGCCGTCACTTCGTCACCGACCGGAACTCGGTAGTAGCGATCGACCGTTCGACGAAGGCCGGGGTACAGCTTCGCGAGCCGGTCGACCTCGTCATCTGGCACATCAAGTCCCGCAGCGCCGAGCAGTGCCCGGACCATCTTCTCTTCACCGATTGCGCCACCGCTTACGTCGTCCATGTTTCGACACTACGTCGACGGCCACTACGAGCGACAGCTCGCCCGGTCTATGCCTCCAACCGAACCGAGTGAGCGACATCTTGAGTAGGTGCTGAACCCCGTTCAGTCTCCGTTAGGTACTACCCGATCTGTTCGACCTCCGCGGTACCAGCGGCGACTGACCAGGTCGAGATTGTTTCGACAGAAGCTGTTTCGTCGAATTGATCGGCCACGGCGCGATAGGTCGCCGTCCACATCTCAGGGGTTACATCACACAAGGTGTAACCACGCCGAGTGTCGAAGAATCTCAGTTGGG
>DNHM01000557.1 GCA_003485885.1 Acidimicrobiaceae bacterium | reverse complement strand
CGTTGGCTGGGGTGTTAGCCCGTCGCGGTACGACATCATGTCGCGTACTCGGCGTCGGTCGGTCGCGACGGTGGCATCGTGATACGGGCGTAGCTCGGCCTCGGTGCGCTCATGGAACGCAAGCGCTAGAGCGGCGGGATCATCGAGGTGTTCCGCTACACATGCCCGCGCAAGCGCCACGTGCATGAGGCCGAGTGTCATCCCCCGACCGAGTGAGGGGTTGGTGCAGGAGCTTGCGTCGCCAACACTGAGCAGTCCGGTGGCGCACGGAACCCCGTCGATCACGAATTCACGGTGTCGGTCGACGCCTCCGACCATTGTTTGGATCTCACTGAGCGGTTCACCGTCGAGCCAGTGCGCATGCAGCGGGCACGCGTCGAGCACCTTCTTGACTACGTCAGGGTCGCGAAATCGGCGCAACGGTTTGTCGTCGGAGAGGCCATACAGCGTGACCGACCATGTGCCGTTGTCGGCTGGCAGCGTCAGAATCGAGAACGACCCATAGGGCGTGAGGAGTGGAGCGATCATGCCCGGCGTCGTTCCATCTGCGGAGCGGAAGTAGCGGCCGTAATAGGCGAAGCCGCTGTCGGCTCCATCATCGAGAGGTGCGGTTGCACCAATGGCTGCGAGCATCTCAGGTGTCTGTGAGCGTCGGCCTGTTACATCAATAACCAGATCAGCGCAGAGTTCCTCGCCCGACTCAAGTCGGACTCCCGTTACGTGCGGCACCGGGCCGGAATTGTTGCTCAACAACCCTGCAACCGCCTCGCCTCGGCGGATCGTGATCCCCTGATGTTCGGTGGCAGCCGTTGCAAATGCCCACTCCAGCGTGCTTCGGCGTGCAGTCAGCTGATCGAATCGAGCGTCCTCGGCCTCAGGAGAGGCATCAGGCTGCATGGAAAGAAGGAAGTTCACCAGGTTGAATTCCAGGCCTCCGTTCTGCAGGAGTAGCTCGTACGTCCTCGGCAGGTCCTGGCGCACGATCGAGGATCCTCGCGCCTGCATCCAATGACCGAGACCAAACTGAGCCACGCCCCTGCGCTTCCATTCAAACGCCTCGTGGGCGTCAGACGGAGGGCCATCGGCATCGCGCTCGAGCACCGTCACATCGTGGCCATCGCCGGCAAACATTTGTGCCGCCGCCAAACCACATATACCCCCGCCCAAAACTATGAGATTCCCCATCGCGCTATGCCCTCCTGCATGTTGTTCGTCCCGCGTGCTTTCCGAAGAGTACGCAACGTTTCGAGAGCGTAGTTGGTGTTGCGAGATCACGCAGAAGCCGGCCCCCCGGTGTTCGGCCCGCTTGGATACGCCGCACACCCGAAGGTTCCGAGTAACGACGGGTCACTGTGGTTCGAGTGGCCCTCGGGACCGACGTGTGCCAACATCTCATGATGGACAGCAAATACGGCCCGACCCTCGATTCCTTGGAGTTGACCGTCGTCGTCGACAACGAAACCGACACGCTGTCCAGCATCGATGACGGTGTAGACCAGATCCCCGAGATCGCGTCACTCCTGCAGCGTTTACCGGCGACCCGGGAACACGACGGGCACCCTGGTATCACTGTGTTCGACCACATGTGCGTTGCCTGCCACGGCCTCTCCGTTCTCGTCCGCGGCACGCTCGGAGACGAGACTCGAACCGCGCTGTTCGATGTCGGGCCCTATGGCGACGTCTGGCTCGACAACGTCGACAGGCTCGCGATCGACCTGGCCGAGATCGAGTGGGTCTTTCTTTCACACTGGCATGCAGACCACTCAGCAGGCTTTCCAGCTGCGGTTGGCGCCATCGCTGATGCTCGATCGAAGGCAGGCCTTGCGCCCCCGATCGTCGACCTTCATCCCGATCGCCCCGACCAACGCGGCAGTCAACTTCCCAACGGAACGTTCGCTCTCCTGCCACCAGAGCCAACGATTCAGGAACTGGAACGCGCCGGCGGACACATCGTATTTCACGACCAACCACACACCGTCGCAGGGTTATTCACGGGCAGCGGTCAGATCGAACGAATCACCGAGTACGAGACTGGACTCGCTGGTCACTACACATGGTGCGGTGATGTGGGCGAAGCCGATCCGCTGATCATGGACGAACGGTTCCTCGCTGCTGAGGTCCGAGGACGAGGCGTGACCGTTCTCTCTGCGTGTTCCCACGCTGGTGTGGTCAACGCATGCCTCGGTGCCAAAACCCTCTACCCAGACACCCCAACCGACGTCGTACTTGGGGGTTACCACCTGGCCGGTGGCCTGATGGAGGATCGCATACCCGCCACCGTGCGAGACCTGGTCGAACTCATCAACCCAAGAATTGTCGCACCCGGGCACTGCACCGGCTGGCGTGCCAAAGTCGCACTCGCCGAGGCATTCGCGCCCGGCCGATACGGCCCCAGTGTCGTCGGTTCGCGCTACCTCCTCTCCGCCCCGAGGTGAGCTGATGGACTCTATAGTGAACCCCAAGCTTGGCGTCTTGTTCAACACCGACCGGCTGAGCGGCCCTGACCTCATCGACTATGCCAAACGCATCGAGGGCGCTGGCATCGACTCGGTGTGGCTGGCCGAGTTGTTCGGCCGTGAGCCGGTCGTCGCTGCGGCGACGCTGCTCGCTCACACCGACGTGCTGTCCGTTGGCACGGCGATCGCCAACATCTATGCGAGAGACGCCACCGCCACCGCTGCGGCCGCAGCCACCCTGGCCGAGGTCAGCAACAATCGCTTCCAACTCGGGCTCGGCGTGTCGAATCGCGGTCTGATCGAGATGCGCGGTCACACATGGGAGCCGCCGGTCGAACTACTCAGCACCTACCTTGATCAGGTCCGTGATGCCAAGATCGATGTGCCGCCTCATAACTATCCGGTATGGGTTGCAGCCCATGGGCCAAAGATGCTCGGCGCCGCATCGAGCCGCGCCGATGGCGTCTTCACCTACCTGATGAATTCCGCGCATACGGCACGAACCGCAGCGACGCTGGAGGGCCTCGACAGCACCGCCGCCGTCTCCCCCACGATGATGTGTCTTCGGTGCCAGGACCCGATCGAGGCTCGCCGGCTTGCTCGGAAAGCCATCGCCTTCTACATGACCCTCGACTACTACCACCGAGCGTGGCGCTCGCTCGGCTTCGACGACACTGACT
>DNHM01000275.1:2553-5059 GCA_003485885.1 Acidimicrobiaceae bacterium | reverse complement strand
AAGCCGATGCCGCGGAGATCCTTGGCGGCATCGCCGACTATCCGAGTGGCAGCCGCGTCGTCACAATCGCGGCTGGCGATGGAGCCGACGACCAAGAGCTGCGCGTCCACATGGTTGATTCAGGCAGTGTTGATACAGCCGACACGAACGCTCCGGTTGTTGTGTTCTTGCATGGCAACCCATCGTGGTCCTATATATGGCGACACCAGATCGCCGCCGCGGTGGCTCCGGGCTACCGAGTCATCGCACCCGACCTGGTCGGCATGGGCCTGTCCGACAAGCCCAGCGAGATGAACGACTGCACGGTTCTGCGCCATGTCGAGTGGATGCGGTCGCTGCTTGTCGATGAGCTTTCGCTGTCGGATACAACGTTCGTGCTGCACGACTGGGGCGGGATCATCGGCATGCGCCTCGCGGCCGAGAACCCTGGCCTTGCCAAACGGTTAGTGATCTCCAATACCGGTTTGCCATGGCGTGATCTCGCCGAACCGCTCCCTGAGGTGATCGAAGCGACCGGGCCATTCGCCGACTTTCAGGAGTTCGCCAGGACAACACCCGAGTGGCAGCCGTGGACGCTGCTACCCATAACCATGGTCACGGAGCCCAAGGCCGAGGTCGTGCACGGCTACCAGGCGCCGTACCCGGACCCATCACTCACGATTGGCAGTCGGGCATTCACCCAACTGCTGCCGACGCGGCCGGACAATCCGATGTACCCGGCCTGCAACGCGGCCTGGGATGTGTTCGACACGTGGACCCAGCCGGTGTTGACCATCTTCAGCGACCAAGACGCGGTCGCTCCCGATGGTTGGAAACCAATCGTCGCTCGCATCCCCGGTGCACAAGACCAGCCGCACGTCATCCTCGAAGGTGGCGGCCACTTCCTGCAGGAGGACATTGGTGACGCCTATACCGATGCGCTGATGGCGTGGCTTGGTCCGGCGTCATGAGCAGCGGTCACGATCCTGAAGTTAGCTCGCGTTTCGACCCGCGACTTGGTAACCCTGCATGGGTCGGCAACTGGACCGTTGGCACTGGCCTGCGCATGGAATTCATAGATCGAAGCGGCCAGGTCTGGCTGTGCCACGAACCTGTGAGTCAGGAACGTGCACGGGAACTATCGCTTCCCGACGGCGCTTCGCTCGCCCTGCTTGGTGGGCTCGTCGCCGATGCGGCGTACTTCAGCCGATCACCGCTCGCCGATGTGGACGGCCCCCTCGACACGATGGAGGTCGACGGGCTGCGGTTCTCGTTCGTTGCCCGCCCGCTAGCCAGCGAACGCATGGCAAGGGCCACGGTGCTGTCGATCGACAAGCACCACACGATGCTCCATGCGTCGGGTCAGTCGATCGACGTGCTCGACTTCGGCGACGGCACATTCGCACCGCCCGCCTGGAGCGCACCGAACGACACCCCAAACCGAAGCGATGCTGATCGAAGCGAACTCGACCTGCCGGACCAATGGCACCTTCGCACCGCAGAGCTGACCAGCGATCTCGTTGCCGTCATCCCCAACCCGGCCAAGGTCGTCATCCTCGACGACGGGTCGGGCTTCCATGGTCCCCTCCCCATCTCTCAACTAGAAAGCGCCTGCCGATGAACGCTCACTACACCCTGTACGGAATGCCTGCGTCGTTATACACGGGCAAGGCCCGGTCGTATCTTCGCACCCAAAGCGGTAGTCATCAACGCAAGCAGAACAAGGACTGCAGTTCGTGAACCTGTGTGGCGGGCAGTACGTTGCATTCGTGTCCTAGACCCGGACTGCGAGTCCGTCTTGGATGGATCGGCGATAGGCGATGAACCCGGGCACCAAGGACACCAGAGTAGCCCCGACAATGACTGCTCCAAGGATCAGGCCCTGGGTTGAGTCGAGCCATGGAAGTAAAATATCAACGCCAACTCGATCTGCAACGAATGGCCCTCCAATCGCCAAGAGACCGTAAAGCAAAGCCACCCCAGCCAGGCACCCGGCGACCACGATCAGCAGAGTTTCAAGCGCAATCAGCAACACGATTGTGGTCGGTCGAGCTCCGATCGCACGCAACACTGCGATCTCACGTCGCCGTTCGTTCAAGGTAGACAGAATCGTCGTTACCATGCCCAACAGCCCAGCGATCAGCACAAAGCCGGACATGACGAAGAGCACCTGTTCGATGGTGGAGATCGTGCGCCAGAATTCGGCCAAGGTCGAACCTGGCGTGATCGCTGAAAGAGGCTCCCCGCTGCAGTCATTGATGTCGCGCTGAGTGCGAAACGTCAGTGCCGGATTTTCGAGCCCAACCATGAACGCGGTGATCGAGGTTGGGGTCAGGTCGAATTGCAGTGCCTGCTCGGCGTCGAGTTGTAACCCAGAACGGTTGCCGCTTTGCCAGTCGACGTGAATCGCCTCGATACCTGCCAGGCTGACATGTACCGCTCGATCGACGGGCGTGCCCGTGCGTTCGAGTACGCCGACAATGGTGAACGGCTTGTCGTCATGAGCGGCAAAGTCGGCCGACACCAG
>DNHM01000275.1:0-2532 GCA_003485885.1 Acidimicrobiaceae bacterium | reverse complement strand
TCGTCGCCGACGTTGTATCCCAGGCTGCTAGCAACCTCGGCCCCCAACACGGCGTCGTACACCTCGGCGAACACCGTGCCACTTTTTATGCTCAATCGCTCTTTGTTGCCGTGGCGATAGAACTCGAAATAGTCCTCGGTCGTGCCCATCACTCGGAACCCTCGGTGGGAATCACCGAGCGAGATCGGAACCGTCCAAGCAACATCGTCGCGCTCCGCGATGGTCTCGTAGGACTCCCAGGTGACGTTGTTGGTTGCGCTACCGATGTGGAACACGCTGTAGAGCAGCAGGTTTGCGGCATTGAACTGACGACCAGCGTCATGCCCTACCGGTTCTGGCTGATGCAACGCCTCCACGACGACCTCGCCGCTGCCTCGCCCGATGACGCGGCACGCGTTCGCTCGGTCTTCGCTGACACCGGTCTGGAAGCGCTCCTCGACTTGCGAACCCTTCGCCGCGTCGAGCGCGCCGGCCACCTAGAAGTCTGGGGCCCACTCTCTTGAGTACGAGCCTGGGCCAGGCTGCCTCTGACGTCGCGCTCTACGGGCATTGGATCTGCCCGTTCGCGACGCGCGTCGAGTTCGCGCTGCACCAACGCGGTATCGACCACGAACTGATCGACCTTCCACCGTCGGCAGTGCGTGGACCCGACTTCGTGCTGCCCGATGAGTTCGTGGAACACAGCCCGAAGCTCGAGATCCCACTGGTCCGGGTCGGCGGCGACTAC
The DNA here is from genome assembly GCA_003485885.1 of Acidimicrobiaceae bacterium. GTDB lineage: Bacteria > Actinomycetota > Acidimicrobiia > Acidimicrobiales > UBA10347 > UBA10347. The sequence goes on along the minus strand of DNHM01000275.1, from coordinate 1,805 downwards.
CTGGCCGACTCGATTCCGGTCCTCGAGTGGCTCGAGAACCGAGTGGTTGCTCCCGCACTCCTGCCCTCTGATGATGCTGACCGCCGTCTGGTGCGCGACCGAATGGCCTGGATCAACCGCCATGCGTTCCGGCCGATGATCGGTGTCTACTACGGGACCGACCCTGATGTCATCAGCCAGGCGAGCGAGGCGCTCGCCGACGCACTGGCCGAGATGGGTCGTTGGACGACCGAGACCGGATGGTTGGCGGGCGCCGAACCGAGCCTGGCCGAGGCGGTTGCAATGCCGATCCACGTTCGAATGGCGGGATTACAACGACTCGGCTTCACCGGGCAGCTCACGGCTGAGTGGCGTGCGCACGGCGACCGCTGCCGCACGCTGGCCGGTTGGCCTGGCGTCGAATGGTCTGACGAACAGACCGACGAGTTCGTTGGGCGATTCGAGGCGTTCAGGCGCAAACGGCAATCGCAGCACCCCTAACCAAACTTGGTCTCAGCGTTCAGCCATTCGGCGCGTGGAGGCGCGTCAGACGGTTGCGCCAGGGACCCAGCGCCACACCATCTTCGTACCGCTTGTCGCGATCGCTCTGTGGTTCTCACTGCCGAATCGAACATCAGGCAGTTCGGCAGGAATCTAGGCAGCCCCTGGACCAGCACGCCCGCAACTGCCCGATGGAGCGGCCAATGTCCCATCGTCGGTTACTCTGAAGACATGTCCATCGGTTCGATTCCAGCCGACACGAGTCCCAGCGCATGGGCCGTCGTGCTTGAACGATTCGCATCGATGACGGTCGGCGAACGAGCGCACGCAGCCCAAGAACTGAACGACCTGTGTACCGCAATGGCGGTCGCCGGCATTCGCCACTACCACGGCGATGTCAATGAAGATGATCTTCGCTGGCACCTTGCTGCCCGACGCTATGGCAAATCGTTGGCCGACGAGGTCTACGGGTCTCGACTCGGTTGATGGCGCCATCTCATCTCGAGCTGGCCGTGGGGATGGCAGAGCTGTTCGAAGAGATTGGCGTCCGTTACGTCGTTGGAGGGTCGGTTGCGAGTTCCCTCATTGGCGAACCACGGAGCACGGTGGACATCGACATAGCAGTCCGGCTCACGGCTAAAGATTTGGACATCCTCGTAGACCGAGTCCGCCCAACCTTCTACGTGCCCGAAAGTGATGCAGCACGAGCAGTCCGAGAAAAGGACTCGTTCAACATCATCCACAATGAAGGCGCTCTGAAGATCGATCTATTCGTTCTCGGAGATGGCTTGCTTGATGTCAACCAGATCAACCGGCGTGTTCTGATTGAAGTTCCGACTCAACCGCTGGCCGAGCTGTGGATCACCTCGCCAGAAGACCAGGTTCTTCGCAAGCTCGACTGGTATCGCCAGGGCGGCGAGTCGTCGGACCGACAAATGCGAGACATCATCGCGATATTGACGATCAACAGCGATCGTCTCGACAACACCTATCTCACCGACACTGCGGCTCTTGTCGGGCTGACAGAGCTACTTAACACCGCGCGTCAAGGCGCCACCTGAGAATCTTTGTAATGCTTAGACCTGCTGGTGCGCCCCGGCATGGGCCGCATTTGGGCCACACTTGATCGGGCCGGAAGATGTGCACCCCGACTTCTCCCCCCAGTTTCGACAGAGAATTGCGATGTCCACCTAGCTGATGACGCTTCAAGACGGCGGGCGAGGCTCCGTGCTCAGCTTCGCCGGCTGAGATCGCCAGCCTCACGACCGGCGGAACAGAGCGGGTGAGGGTAATCGAAACCCCGTTCTCAGCTTGGGAAGCTGATG
>DNHM01000462.1 GCA_003485885.1 Acidimicrobiaceae bacterium | reverse complement strand
AGTTTCTGCCGGAGCGTCAGTTTCTGCCGGAGCGTCGGTTTCTGCCGGAGCGTCGGTTTCTGCCGGAGCGTCGGTTTCTGCCGGAGCCTCAGTTTCTGCCAGAGCCTCAGTTTCAGAAGATTGGTCCGTACTTGCAATGTCATCACTACCCGATGAACAACTCACGGCGATAAATACCCCAGCCGTGGCAATAGCGATCAGACTTGATTTCATCACACAGTTCCTAGTGTCCATAGCCTCGGAAATCTGCAGCAGAGGAACGATTGGTCCACCGCCTGCGGCCGCAGCGGCGCGGTTTACAACACTTTGACATATGAGCGACGACCATAAAACAAAGCCGCCTACCAAGCAGACGCTAGAACTACTCGCTGCTGCATCTGGTGCCTTCGTCCCCGACACGGCGGATATGGCCAGGGTTACCCGCGGCCTCGTTGCGACACACCCCACCGGAGTAATCGAGGAAGACGGGCGCACGGTGTGGGATATCGGCCGCCACGACTTCGTGCGCGATTCCGACGCTGCGCCGGACTCGGTCAATGCCAGCCTCTGGAATCAGGCGCGATTGAACGCCGTCCACGGCCTGTTCGAAGTCGCACCCGGCTTGTGGCAGGCACGCGGGTATGACATCTCGAACATCACCTTCATCGACACCGCCGATGGTTGGCTGATCATTGATCCGCTCACGACCACACCGACCGCGGCGGCGTGCCTCCAGTTGGCGAACGAGGCACTTGGGGAACGCCCGGTGAGCGCGGTGATCTACACCCACAGCCATGTCGACCACTACGGCGGTGTGTTCGGTGTGACCAGTCGTGAAGCCGTCGATGCTGGAAATTGTCGGATCATTGCTCCCGAAGGGTTCTTGGAAGAGGCCGTGAGCGAGAACGGCACCGCTGGCCCCATCATGATGCGGCGGGCGATCCATCAGTTCGGCGTGTTGTTGCCTCACGGCCCGACTGGCAAGGTCAATACCGGCCTCGGGGTCGACATGCCGATCGGCCACCGCAGTCTGCTGGCGCCGACCGAGACAGTTTCTGAGACCGGCGCTGAACTCGAGATCGGAGGAGTGCGGGTGGTGTTCCAGAACACCCCGGATGCCGAAGCGCCAGCCGAGATGAACTTCTTCTTTCCTGACAAGAGGCTGCTGTGTATGGCCGAGAACTGCTCACACAATTTGCACAACCTGTATCCACTTCGTGGGGCGAAGGTGCGAGATTCGCTTGCCTGGAGCAAGTACCTGCACGAAGCCCTGGTCATGTGGGGCGATGACACCGACACCATGTTCGCTAGCCACCATTGGCCACGATTTGGTCAGGGCGACGTGAAGGACTTTCTGGCCCTGCAGCGCGATGTCTACCGGTGGATGCATGACCAGACGCTTCGGCTTGCCAACCAGGGCTACACGCCCGACGACATTGCTGCCCAGCTTGAGATGCCAGCGAACTATGCCCATCAGTCCCATGTGCAGGGTTATTACGGCACGGTGTCACACAATGTGCGGTCGGTGTATGACCGCTATTTGGGCTGGTACGACGGCAATCCGTCGAAGCTCAACCCGCATCCACCGGTCGAGGCGGGCAAACGTTACGTCGAGATGATGGGTGGCGCCGATGCCGTAGTGTCCGGAGCGCAGCGGGCTTTCGACGACGGTGACTACCGCTGGGTCGTGCAGGTGCTCAACCATTTGGTCTTCGCTGATCCCAAGAATCGGGCAGCTCGCACGCTTTCCGCAGATGCCATGGAGCAGCTTGGTTATCAGTCCGAGTCAGCCACCTGGCGAAATGCCTATCTCAGCGCCGCCCACGAACTTCGCCACGGTTCGTACTATCTGGGGGCCGTGCGCCCGCCGGGTGTGGCTGCAGCGATGACATGCATGCAACTCATCGACATGCTGGGCGTTCGCTTCGACCCTGATCAGTTCCGAGACACTGCGTCCATAGCGTGGACGATCACCGACCGGGACGAAACTCATCTGATGGGCGTGTCGAACAAGACGATTCACCAGTACGAAGCGCCGTCGGCCGAACAACTCGCTGCTGCCGATGTAGCAGTAGAAGCAACCCATGCTTCGATGGTGCAGATCGGGTACAACTCGCCAGTGCTGCCGGATCTACTTGCCGACGGATCGATTGTTGTCACCGCAGGTGATGGTGGTTTGTTCGAAGAGTTCGTGGCATCGCTCGATGTGAATACCACCGCGACGGTCATCGAGCCGTAGCAGCAGACTACGCGCCTTCGACCAACACCATTTCCATCTCCGCGGCGCCCGACCGAACGGCCCTGGCGTCCACGTAGGCAGGGGAGTCATAGAAGGCACGCGCGTCGGCGCTGGTTGGGAACTCGAGCACCACGATGCGACGGTTGTCGGCTTCGCCCTCGAGTACCTGGTGGTCGCCGCCCCGCACGATGAACGAGCCACCGTGTCCGGCAACAGCAGCGGGAGTCAACAGCTTGTATTTGTCGTACTGATCGGTGTCGGTAACGCTCACCCGAGCAATGATGTAGGCAGCCATGGTGTTGGCCTTTCTTCGGCTGGTTGTCGATGTAGAAGTTATCGATGGAGAAATTGGGCAGGTCAGTTGGTTTGGGCTGAGTCTTTTAGCTTTTGCATCTCTTCCCAGCTGAGGTAGCTGGTTATGCCATCTTCGTCAAAGAAGACGACGGGGCCTTCGCATACGAAGAGGTACTCGGTGTCTTCGAGCGCTTCGGTCTTGCCATGCAACACGCCATTGGGTTCATAGTCGTAGTCGCCGGCTTCGAGCACGCCATCGCGTACCTGTAACTTGCCCTTGAGGACATAGGTGTGGGCGTCGGAGAGGTGTTTGTGGGGAGGGGCAACGTAGCCCTTGTTCCATCGAAAGAGGGCGACCCAGCGTCCGGTCTCGGGGCCGGTCCACAAGACCTTCGTCCACGCCATGCCGGGCGCTGTCTCGATCCACGGCTCACCGGCCCGAACGATGATGTCGGCCAGTTGATCGTTGATGGGGTTTATGTCTTGCAGCACCATGACGGCTCCTTGAGGTGGAAGCTTGCGAACTCGAGTCTGTCAGACTGGTTGATGTGGGTCGACTCCATGATGCTGGCTGGCGTGCCTTGATGCGCCGGCTGATCACCCGTCCAGCGGCGCTGCCAGGAGGCCGCGCGGATTGGTGCTAGCCAGATGCCTCCGGCTGATGTTACCGCTTGTTCGCTGCGCTCACAGGCCGCTGGGCCACGGCTCAGCTCGCACCGAAGCCGAACACGCTCGCCTATTCGCTGACCGTCCAGGCATTGAGAACTACAGTCCAAACACATCGAGTGCGAGGACTCAGTTCAACCAATGGCCTTGAGTAGCGGGTTATCGAAGCTCGGTCCGCGGGCGTTATTAGCTGGTGCTGCCGGGGCCTTTGGCTCGCTCGATACTGCGGTCAATGTGGCGTTCCCCGACCTGGTTGACGACTTCGGCCTGGCCGTCGGCGACCTGCAATGGGTCGTGGTCTTCTATGTGCTGGTCTATGGCGGGTTGTTGTTGGCAGCAGGGCAACTGGCCGATACCTGGGGATATGCCCGGGTGCTGAGAA
>DNHM01000037.1:8655-16993 GCA_003485885.1 Acidimicrobiaceae bacterium | reverse complement strand
CGCATCATTCCATTGCGTGTGAATCGACGCAAGCACTTCGCCAGACGACGTGAATAGTGTGCACTCCCCTAAGGAATGCACACTCCTGAGTGGTTAGCCGACGGCGATTGGTTCAACGTCAGGGAGTGCATCGTGGGCCCACAACAGCCGGGACGCCGGGGATGCTCCGCTGAGCGCGTCGGCGGCGAGCACGATGGCGGCAGCGGTGTAGGCAGAACGTTCGCCGCCAGGGAAGTTCACTCGTTGAGGGAAGACCATGCCGGTGAAGTACGCGCCATCGGCACCACGATTGCACTGTGACCAATCGAACAACTCGAGGGCTCGGTCGGTCTCGTCGACCGCGAGATACGCCAACACGGCCTCGCAGGTTTCGGCCGACGTGACCCAGTCCTGGTCCGCAACACAGCGCACGCCAGCGCCTTCGATGATGAACTTGTCTTCGCCCGCCTGAAGCCGATCGATGCCGGCCTGACCGCGGACCACCCCAGTCATCACCGGGTAGTACCAGTCCATAGCCCAACGTTTTTTGGGCGCGAACGCAGCCTCGTTGTCGCGAATACATGCACAAAGCGCAGCGGTTGCCGGGCGCCAGGTTGGTCGATCGTGGCCGAGTTCGTCGGCGATCGCGATCGCTGCTTTCAGGCTGTGGCTGATCGAAGATGAACCAGTAAGTAATGAGAACGAGAACGCGGTGCCATCGGAGTGACGAGCCCACACGATGTCGCCAGCAGGCCGTTGTAGTTCCAGCACCCAACTGATGGCAGTGTCGACGACTGGCCAGTACTCGGTGAGGAAGGCCCGGTCGCCGGTGAGCAGCCAGTGATGCCAGACACCGACGGCGATGTAGGCGATCGTGTTGGCATCGAACTTCTCTTGTTCGACATCGTTGCCCAGGTAGTACTGATACCAACTGCCGTCGGGGAGTTGCATGTCGCGCAACCAGCCATAGGCAGCAGCGGCTTCGGTATGCAGACCGACAACGTCGAGCGCCATCGCAGTCTCGACATGGTTCCACGGATCGCAGTGACCGCCGGGAAACCACGGCACCTGTCCGGTTGGAAGTTGGAGGTCGGCGATGGTCTTGCCGGTGGAGCGGACCTGATCGGCAGTGATGATGCCGTCGATCGCCGGGAGAGTGAACTCAGGCTGCATGTGCTTCATTCAAATCGGGGGCCTGTGCGGCCGCCGGAGCGACGACGATCTTTTCGGCGTACACGATGGTGCTCTTGCCAATCAGCGGGTCAAGGACCTTGCCAGCCCATTGCAGAACCTTGGGTTGATCCGTGATTTCCCACACCAGCAGGTCGTGATACTTCTTCACCAGTGGGTGATCGTTGTTCTCGATACCGACTGCGCACTTGAGCCACCAGTACGGGCTGTGTAACCCGTGGGTCTGGTGTGCATCGATCGGGTTGAGGCCGACACCGGTCATCTTGGCTCGCATCTCACCCCGGGTGTAGATGCGAACATGGCCTCCGACGCTGGCGGGTGCGTGGTAGTCGCTGTTGATCGCCCAGCAGATGCGCTCGGGAAGAAATGTCGGCACGGTGGCCGCGATGATGCCTCCAGGTTTGAGCACCCGAGTGAGTTCGGTGAGCGCATCGATGTCACTGGGTATGTGCTCCAGGACTTCGCTGGCGATGATCCGGTCAAACGTGTTGTCTTCGAACGGAAGCCGAGTGGCGTCGCCAGCAATCTGGTTACAGCGGGTCGAGTCGTCGAGTTCGCCGGCTTCGTACATTGCGCCGAACGTGTTACGTACGTCGATGAGTTCGGGCACCGCCATGTCACATGCGGTTACGTGAGCGCCCCGGCGAGCAGCCTCGAAGGCATGACGGCCAAAGCCGCAGCCAAGATCAAGCAGTTCGTGTCCGGCTTGCAGGCCAAGCCGGTCGTAGTCAACGGTCAGCATCGGTTACACCTGTTGTTCTGCCGCGGCGCGGGCGCGGGCTTCGGCGGCGAGTTTCTGCGCCTTCACGGCACCTTCGGGTAGTTGTCCGCCGCGTTTGAACGGGCGAGCGATTTTGGATCGTGGCGTTGCGTAGTACTCGTCGAGCAGCAGTTCGTACTGTTCGATCGTGCGCAGCGCGGTGTGGTGCCAGCTCCAGTTTTCGAGCACACGTGCCCGGGCATTGGCGCCGAGTTGTTCGGCGTACTCAGGGTCATCGAGTACCCGGCCAAGTGCGGCAGCAAGTGCATCGGGGTTGCCGGTCTCCACCACCAGTGCACCAACACCGTCTTCACCAACGACCTCGGGCAGTGCACCACCGTTGGTGACCACGAGTGGGGCAGCCGACGACATTGCTTCGATCGCAGGAAGCGAGAAACCTTCGTACAGCGAAGGAACACACGCCACAGAACACTCGGCGTACAGCTCAACGATGCGCTGATCGGGGACGCCGCTAATCCACTCGACATGATCTTCGAGGCCAAGGCGAGCCAGGGTGTCCATGGCCTTGCCGCCATCTTTGGGTTTACCAATGATCACCAGGTGAGCGTCTTCGCGTTCGGTGCGTAGTTTGGCCAACGCTTCGAGCAGATAATGCAGGCCCTTGAGGACAACGTCGGCGCTTGCCGTGGTCACGATACGGCCGGGTACTCGGGCGATGTCAGGTAGCGGCTTGAACAGATCAGGGTCGACGCCCACAGGCACGACATGAATACGGTCAGGGCTTACCTTGTGGTCGCTGCAGATGTCGCCAAGCGAAGACTCGCTCACCGTCATGACTCGCAACATGCGACGGGCGACCCGGGTCTGCATCTTGGTGAAGGCATACCAACGGCGTTTCCCGAACTCTTCGATCTTTGAACGGCTGTGTTCGATCTCGAGCTTGCGGTCAACCGTGATTGGGTGATGGATGGTCTCGAGCACGGGAAGCCCAGCTTGTTGGAGCGCCAAAATGCCCCAACCAAGTGTCTGGTTGTCGTGGATGAGGTCGAAGTCGTCGAGTCGGTCCTTCAGCAGGTCATGCACCCGCCAGCTGAACGACATGGGTTCGCTGAATGTGCCGATGCAATGTCCCATGGTCTCCGCGAAATCGGGAAGGCTCTTGACCTCCCAGAAGGCAGGCATGCGGCCTGGGTAGGTGTCGTTCCAGATATCCAAGCTGGGGAGTTTGTGCAGCTGGATGTCATCGTCAATCTCGGGATACGGGTTACCACTGAAGACCTCGACGTGATGGCCAAGGTCGGTGAGCGCACGAGCGATGTACCGGGTGTAGACACCTTGGCCGCCGCAATGTTCCTTGCCTCGGTAGGTGAGCAGTGCGATCCGTAGTGGCCCATTGGGCGTGGGGCGGCTCTTCGTTGACCTTGGTGACTTGCTCATTGCTCCCGATCTGGCTTGCGGTTACGGCCGACAAAACAGTCGCGAAACCAATAACAGATGTTACTGGCGTCTTGTCCCGTTCGTCTCCCGGGCCGACGTACCGATCAGGCGGTTGTGCTCTGGCCCCGTCGTGAGATTGTCGAAGCGAGAGCCTGTCGCGCGGGCCGCTAGCCTTCGACGGTGACTGAGGCTGACGGCGAAGGATCGGGGCTTGGTCTCGGAGCGGTAGGCGCAGCGGTGACCCTGATGGGCATCGGCAGTGTCGTCGCCAAGGCGGCGGAGATCGAGGGACCCGTGTTGGGTTTTCACCGGGCGTGGGGCGCTGCGGTTGTGTATTGCTTGGTGCTGGTGGCGACCCGTGGGCACATCACGGTCGAGAAGTTGCGACTCGCCGCGCCGGGAGGTTTGGTGTTTGGCACGCAATTGGGATTCTTCTTCTCGGCGGTGCAACTCACCACGGTGGCAAACGCCACTATGTTGCTCGCGTTGCAACCGGTGGTCGTTCTGTTCTTCTTCTCTCGGCGGTTCGGTGAGACGGTCACCAGACGTGACTGGTTGTTATCTGCTCTGGCGATTGCCGGCGTTGGACTCGTCGTGTTCGGGTCGGTCGATTCACCGTCGTGGAGCCCAGGCGGAGATGCCTTGGCCGTGTGCGCGTTGGTCTCGTGGACCCTGTACTTCGTGTTGTCGAAGCGGGCTCGAGAACACCTTGGCGCGGTTGAGTACCAGAGCATGTCGTTGTTGTTCAGCGGGCTCATACTGCTTCCGGTTGCGGTGATCTTCAGCGGAACACTCGATCCAGGCCCCGGCAAATGGTGGTGGATTCCGGCAATGGTGGCCATCCCCGGCACCGGCCACCTGCTGCTGAACTGGGCGCACTCTCGTGTGCCGCTCGGCCTTGTTTCCCAGCTCACATTGGTGAGCCCGGTCGTGTCGGTCGCCCTGGCCGCTGTTGTCCTCGACGGTGAAACGGTCAATGCCGTTCAGATCGCAGGGATGGCACTGGTGTTGGGCGCCTTGATAGCGATTGTCAAGGCCCGCAACTAGCGGAGCGACTGCAATGTTCGTACCCACAGCATGTGGGGTGCGTGTGGCACGGATCGACACGCCAGTAGGTTGCTCGGATGCCGAGGACGAAGCAGCTTCCGCCGAAGACGGGTACCGGATGGGCAGGGGTAGGCGTCCGCATGCTGTCAGCGTTGGTAGTCGGCTGTGTTCTGATGGCTTCGTGTGGCAGCGACCCATCCGGTAGTGAAGCTTCCGATAGTGATCGAGTGTCGTTGTCCTATGCCGAGTCGCCAATCAATGATCTACTTGGCATCGACATAGCGCTTCGAGTCGGTGACCTGGTTGAGCTTGAACGTTCAGCTGAACAGGGCGTTGTCGAATGTATGAAGGCGGTCGGTTTCGGATACGTGGCCGTCGACTTTGCCTCGCAGTTCGAACCAGAAGCAGGAGCCGAAGATCCCGAAAGCCGGGAGTATGCCGAGCTGAATGGTTACGGCATATCCATTCGCCCCGTCATCGACCTGCCGAAACCCGAAGACTTCGTGGACCCAAATGACGACATACGGAGCCAACTTTCTGAGGCTGAACTCGAGGCCTACAGCCTGGCGCTGAATGGCCCGACGCCGCCCGATGGCGAACCGCTCGCTCCCGAAGACCGGTCGGGCTGTGTCGCCGAGGAGTACGACGCGGTGTATGCAGCCCGGGCTGAGTACAGCGCGGTCGAAGAGTTCTTTGGCGAATTCGGCGCCGAGTTAGCTGAACTCGAGCAGCGGTTCCAGAGTGATCCACGATTCATCGAACTCGAAGCCGAATGGTCGAGCTGTATGGCCGAACAGGGTTTCACCGTGGCTTTCCGGGAGGAGATCTTCGTCCAGCTGAACCTTCGGATGAGTGAGGTTGCGCCATTGCTCGTTGGAGGCGAGGAACCACCGCCCGAAGTCGAACAGATGATGGACGACGTGCGCGACTGGGAACGCCAAGTTGCGGTAGCTGACTGGGATTGCACCCAAGACGTGCAGGACGAGATGCAGACGTTGCGATATGGCTACGAGGCGCTATTCCTCGAGGAACAACAAGGTCGCATCGATTCCGGCAGCTGACCGGGCGCCCTTTGGTGCCTGTGACCGATCGCTCGTCGTCGATCAACGCCGTTCTCGGTTACGAGCGGCTGTAAGAGCGGGCTAGTCGCCGAAGCCGTCGAACGCCGCGTCCATGACCTCGGCCGAGTAGGAACGGAACGCGATCATCGTGCTCGTGTTCCGAATTCCATCGAGTTTGGCGATGTGTTCGGTGATAACCCGGGCGATTGACTCGTGATCGGTCACCTTCACGATCACGACCAGGTCGGTGTCGCCACCGGCCACTGAATGTGCTTCGGCAACACCATCAATCTCGGTCAGGCGCGGGCCAAGATCGGCGATGGCATCGGGTTCGGCTTCGATCAGAACGATGGCAGTAATTCCCATGGATGAGTTCTATCACCGACAGGAACCGAGCGACACCCTGGGGTCAGGCGCCAAGAATTGGTTGCGCGCCGGAACGACTCAGAAACCTCGGGACACCTTGAACGATCGCGACACGTCGGTCCCACCCTGGAGATGCACGACGAGGTTGCCGTGGTTAATACCGTCGGTTGCTGTGGGACAGGTCTCGAGCCTGGGCAGTGTCCACACCCCCGTGGCAAGAGCGGTCTCACCAGGCTCAAGCGTGGGATAGGCCGTCGTGGCTGCACCGGCACTGCGGCGATCGAGCACGGTTGTCATGTGCACGACATGCACCGTGGTATCGGAGTTATTGCCGAAGAACCCGGCGACGGCAAGTAGGGCCACCGAAACTGCGGCGGCGACCTTGCCGAAGAGTTTCGTGCTTACACAACGTGGAGCGGTAACAGTGGAGCGGTAACAACATCGGGAGCGGGCGGCTCGTAACGAGAAACAATGTTCTTCCGTTCGTTCGTGACCTCGTCACGCAGCCGGTCGAGCTTGACTCGTTCCTCGACGATCTCGTCGAAGTTCTCCCGGACCATAGGTAAAGCTATCGCTCGGCCGTGGAGCGGTCGTGCGGTCGTGTCGTGCATCTGCTCGACCGCACTGTTCAGGGCATCTCGTGAGCGTCGCTATCCGCGACGGTTGATTGTTTGGTTGCAATAGTGGCGCGATGGAGCAGCACTTACAGTCGCGAAATTGGGTTCCCGCCGCAGTCGAGTCGCTCGTTCACCGGGTTGCATCAGAGACGGCCGAGGCTGAACTCGCATCGATTGATGCTCGGATCCACGAGCTGGTTGCCGAGAACCGTCGCATACACGAGGTCGAATGCGTCAACCTGAACCCAGCAACCAATGTGATGAATCCCCGGGCAGAGGCAGTCCTCGCAGCTGGGCTTGGCTCTCGGCCTTCGCTTGGATATCCGGGTGAGAAGTACGAGATGGGCCTCGAAGCGATTGAGCAGATCGAGATCATCGCAGCCGAGCTCGCGGCCGAGGTGTTCCGATCGACTTATGCCGAGATCCGGGTGCCGTCCGGGGCCATGGCCAATCTCTACGCATTCATGACGTTTGCGCAACCTGGCGATGCCGTGATCGTCCCTCCGCCAACGATCGGTGGTCATATCACGCATAATCGTGCAGGCGCAGCCGGTCTGTATGGACTCGATATCCACGAGGCGCCGATCGATGCAGATCGGTACACCATTGACGTCGAACAGTTGGCGGCCATGGCGCGTTCGGTGCGGCCGAAGGTGATCAGCGTCGGAGCCAGCCTGAACCTGCATCACCATCCGGTAGCGGAGATCCGAGCGATTGCCGACGAAGTTGGCGCGAAGCTGTTGTTCGACGCCGCCCATCTTGGTGGCCCAATCGCCGGTGGTGCATGGCCCGACCCCTTGGCTCAGGGCGCACATGTGATGACGATGAGCACCTACAAGAGCCTGGGCGGACCTCCGTCGGGCCTTGTGCTCACGAACGATGCCGATGTGGCCGAGCGCCTCGATGCAATTGCGTACCCTGGACTCACCGCAAACTTTGATGCCGCCAAGTCGGCATCGCTGGCGATCACCCTGCTCGATTGGCGTGCCCATGGGCCGGCGTATGCGGCCGAGATGACGGCGAGCGCTTCGACTCTGGCAGAGGCCCTCATCGCTGAAGGTGTAGCGGTCTTCGGAGGCGGCACGGAGTCTCACGCGTTCGCTGTCGATGCGACCGAATGGGGTGGTGGTCACGCAGCTGCACTTCGCTTGCGTGAAGCAAACCTATTGACCTGCGCCATTGGCCTACCTGCTGACCTTGATGCTGGCCTTCGTATCGGCACAAACGAGATCGTGCGGTGGGGAATGACGACATCGGACATGCCCGAACTCGCCGGCCTCATCGCTCGGGGCCTACACGACCCCGAGGCCACTGCACCCGCAGTCACTGCGCTGCGTTCGCGTTTCACCGACCTTCACTTCCTGCAATCTTGAGTCGGGTTGTGGCTGCATAACAACCACAACCCGACACCAGAAACCTGCGTTAGCCGAGGGTTGCGGTGCCGGTTGGTGCCGCGGGGCCGGTTCCCAGGGTCTGGACTTGGTGGTCGCCGATGCCGTCGGCGACTTCGGACACGAGCGGCTTCAGCGCAAACGGCGCTGGGCTGTCGTCGACTTCTGGTTCCACGCTGATCACGATGGTTGCGTTGGTCAGATCGGTGGGGAAATCGACGCCGTCAGGGGCGTTATGGATGAAATCTTCGCCGGGGAACGCGGGCCCGCCCTGGTCGCCAGAGAATCCGTCGAAGTCATCGGCTGCTGCAGCGTCGGTGAAACGTCCGGTCGTGACGGGAACACCGTCGATGACTGCCCAACCCTCGTACACCCAACCTGCAGGGAGCTGAGGTAGGTCGAGGCCGGGGGCCAGAGGCAGGTCGATGAACCAGACGCCACTGAGTTCGTTGTTGCCGTCGCCGTCGGTTGGGGTTCCAAGGATGTAGCGGCCACTGGCACCGGTGAAGTCTGTGCCGAGTGCGGCTG
>DNHM01000037.1:0-8570 GCA_003485885.1 Acidimicrobiaceae bacterium | reverse complement strand
GACAGCGTTGCCGTCGGCATCGATGTTGAAACGGCCGGTCGTGACCGGAAGGCCGTCGACGATGACCCAACCTTCGTAGACCGCAGCAGCGCCGAGCGTCTCAAGGCCAGTGAAGTCGAGTGCCAGGTCGACATGGTCACCGTCAGCCATGGCGTCGTCGGCCATCGCCTCATCATCTGCCATAGCGTCACCGGCCATCGCATCGTCATCGTGTGACTCATCTGCCATAGCGTCGTCGGCCATCGCGTCGTCGTCTTCCATGGAGTCATCGTCTGCGATTGGGCCAGCGGTGGTTTGCGCAGGTTCGGCACCCGAGGCAGCCGCCGCAACTGACTCGTCGCCATCACTGCTGCAGGCAGCTGCCGTCAACAGGACGGTCACGGCAAGTGCGAACAGTCGCAGGAGTCGAGAGCTACATCGGGGGATGAACGGGGAGTTGTGTGTCTTCATGTCGTCCGAAACCACCTATGTGGGTGGCGGTACTCCCATAAACGATGTTGTTAATGGGCTCGTAAGAACTGCTTTAACTGAGCCTTCGTTGCCACCAGGGCACAATTTAGCAAGGGTCAGGTTGCGGATGGATATTCGGCCCGACCCAGCTTGCGCCGCGGTGTCCGCCTACATTTTGCTGATGTCCTATGTTCGGCGAGCCTGTGTACTGTGCGCGTTGACATTGTTGGTGGCTTGTGGCGGCGCTGCCTCGACATCGGACTCCCTCGCCTCGGCTACTCAGACCACAGATGAGCCATCTGCGCCAGACCCAACGGCCACAACCGTTCAACCAGGCGTAAACGCACCTGAACCGGTCGCGCCGGACCCTACGTCCACGGCACCGAGTGCCTCGCCAGACGACGTTGGGTCAGAAGCCGGTACGACGGCCACCGTCGTGACCAGCACCAGCACCAGCACCAGCAACAGAACCACGAATACCGATACGACCGAGGACACTGATCCCATGGACCCAACGTCTGCCAGCCCGGCAACTCCGCCGACCCCTGCGCCGAACGCACAACCGGAGTTGGACTGCATCAGGTTGACCGACTTCGCGCTCGATGCCGAGAACTTCGGCTGGTTCATCGTGAACGACAATGTCATGGGCGGACGGTCGAGCGGCGGCCCGGTGTTTGAGAACTCGGTGATGCTGTTCGAGGGCGAAATCAACACCGACGGTGGCGGCTTCTCATCGGTCCGAGCCGAGATCGCGCCCACAACACTTGCCGGATTCACCCATCTGATCGTGCGAGCTCGTACTGACGAGCGCACGTACAAGATCACACTCGAAGACGGCCTGCAAACGCGGGACCGTCGTGTTTCACAGCAACAAACGTTGCTGTTTGGTGAATCCGATGACGATGGTTGGCAGACGGCACGGATCGACTTCGACCGCCTCGATCCCAGGATCTTCGGCCGGGCGGTTGCGTCGGATCCGTTTCGTCCCGACCTGGCAACGCAGCTCGGCATCATGATCAGCGATGGTGTCGACGGGCCGTTTCGCATCGAGGTCGACCGGATCGACGCCTGCCGCTAACCACCACGCCGGTGGCAACGCTCACTCGCCGAATGCCAGCGGTTTACGATCCTGGATCACAAGCACGAGTGCGGTGTGCGCGTGCTGGATGATGTTTAGGGGGTTCAGACGAGCGACTTCGCCAATGACCTTTGCCATGTCGGTTGCCTAGGCGAAGTAGTTGTTCACATTGCTGTAGAGCAAGGTGACATGCAGGTCTTGACCGTGATAGTCCACGAGTGTTGGCGCGGCATTGTGCATACCAAGCTGGATCTCGAGTTCGCCGGCTACATCGTCGGGCAACTCGATCGAGAAGTCGTCGTTGTCGGTCACCTTGCCGGTGGCGATCACCTTTCGCCCGAGCCGGACCATGACATCGGACCCAACCGCGTGAAACGTGGTCTCAATACGGTTCAGAGCAAGGATGTCACCAGTAAGAATCGCCATGCCACAGCCTAGCGATGAGACCGCAACGCCAAGATCCTGACGCAAAGGGGCGTGGGAGTACACGCCCCTTCTGCATCTCGCGCTAGTAACTCTTGGGGAGGCCCAGGCGCTTTTGGGCGACGAACGCCAGGATCAGATTGTTGTTGATCGGCGCTACTTGGTAGAGCCGGGTCTCACGAAGTTTGCGCTCGATGTCGTACTCGGCCGCGAAGCCAAACCCGCCATGGGTGTCGAGGGCAGCGTTGCCGGCTTCCCACGAAGCATTGCTGGCTAGGAACTTGGACATGTTGGCTTCGGGCCCGCAGGACTCACCGGCGTCGAAGAGGTCGCAGGCCTTCCATCGCATGAGGTCTGCGGCTTCGAGATGGATCTGGGCCTTGGCCAGCGGGAACTGCACACCCTGGTTCATGCCGATTGGGCGGTCGAATACCACCCGCTCGTTGGCATACGCCGACGCACGCTCCAGGAAGAATTTGCCATCGCCGATGCACTCGCTGGCGATCAGAATGCGCTCGGCGTTCATGCCGCCAAGGATCTGACGGAAGCCGTTGCCTTCTTCGCCAATCAATGCGCTAGCGGGGATCTCGACATTGTCGAAGAACACCTCGGTGGTCGAGTGGTTCATCATCGTCTCGATCGGATTGATGGTGAGACCATCGATCAGCGAGCCGTCGGGTTTGCGCATCTCGACCAAGAACGTGGACAGGCCGCTCAGTCGGTCACCAACGTCGTCAACGGGTGTGGTGCGAGCAAGTAACACCATCAGATCTGAGTACTCGGCCCGGGATGTCCAGATCTTCTGACCGTTGATCTTGTAGATATCACCGTCGCGCTCGGCTTTGGTCTTGATCATGGTGGTGTTCGAACCGGCGGTCGGCTCGGTGACACCAAAGGCCTGCAGTCGAAAGGTGCCGTCGGCGACCTTGGGCAGATACTTCTGCTTCTGTTCATCGCTGCCGTGGCGAAGCAGCGTGCCCATCACATACATCTGTGCATGGCATGCACTGGGATTGCCACCGCTGGCCGAGATCTCTTCAAGGATCACCGACGCCCCGCCAAGGCTCAGGCTTCCACCGCCATATTCGGTAGGAATCAGTGCACCGAGCCATCCCTGGGTGGTGAGTTCACGCACGAATTCTTCGGGGTACGTGCTCGGCTCCAGGCTGCGCCAGTACTCGTTGCCGTACTTGTCGCACAGGCGGCGGACCTCGGCTCGGATGACGTCCAGGTCTTCATGATCGCGATTCATACACCCTGTTGTAGTTGGCGTCGTTGAAGAAGACACACTTCGCTTGTAACGAATCGCTCTGTCATGCGTCCCGTGAACATGACAAACGATGCGCCCATTGCAAAAGACGAACTTCGCATCAGTGTTGAAGCTGGCGATGACTATCACGCCAGCCCTCGGGTCGCAGCGGCGCTCCAGGAGCTTGCCAATGCGCTGGAGGAGGTTGACAGCGGCGATGACGTTGCGGGTTTCGCCGATGTGAACTTTCAGCCTGGTTTCTCGATGTTCTATGTCGGCAAGGTCGACTTCAGCTACACCGAGAATGATTCCAAGGGGAAGAAGAAGGGCAATGGGGAGTACAGCTGGAAGGTAGAGAAGGGCGTTTAGGCCGACGACATCGCTGTGCCGCTTACGAGAACCCCCACGAAAACGGTTACCAGCATCGACGATGTCTTGTCGCTTGCTCAGGATCTGATCGATGCTGACCAGCAAGACTTGATGACAAGTGCAGCGGGAAACACTGTGGCCTGTCGGGCCAGGTGCACCGTGTGTTGTCATCAAGCCGTGCCGGTTGGCCCGGCCGAGTTACGTTCGATCCGCGATGCCATCGCCGAAATGGAAGAACCGACGCGCAACGCGGTCGAACGCCGAATCGAAGGTGCCGCGGCAGAGTTGCGTTCGTTGGGGTTCACCCGCACGAGCCTGAGTGATGTAGCGAGCACCCAACGCGAAGATGTGGCCCAGAGTTATTTCGCCAACCGGGTGATGTGTCCGTTACTCGAAGATGGTGTGTGCAGCGTGCGAGACGCACGTCCGATGGCCTGTCGGGAGTATCTCGTCAGTTCTGACCCATCGAAGTGTTCGTCACTCGAGGATCCAACAGTGGTCCGAATCCGACTGCGTCGCGACGTGCTTGATAACTACACGAAGTTCGAGGCCGGTCACGGCGACAACGGATCACTGATCTTGGCGCTTGCTCTTGCCGATCAAATCCCGGCTTCGCTCCCTGTAGCTGACCAATCGCAGACGGGGATCTTCCGGCAACTGACCGCGATGTAGTTGCCACTAGCCAGTGGGGTCGAGCAGTACATCTGCCGAGATGTTTTCGAAGCAAAGTGATCGGCGACGAAAGACTCCAAAATTGCTGCCGCCGGGTCACCCTGTGTCAGAGAGGTGCGGCCCGAACAGGCCATGTTCAGGAGCGAACAACGCGGTGAGCCCGACCCCTGGATCCTGCTCGACTACCCGATCGATCGGCCAGCCCGCGCCGGTACGAGTTGTGCCGGGCGGCAGCGGCGCCGGTGTCTCGATCGGAGGCAGGATGTCGGTTGTCGGTCCGGGTGTCTCGCCTGCCGCGGATGATGTTGCACCTCCGGGTCGTGGGGCTTCGGACAAGAGGCAGGGTGGAACACAAACCGTAGAGTTGCCGGCATGCCACGCCCTCTGATTGGACTCACTGGTGGCCGGGTGTACGGCCGCGATATCGCCCGCAATCTCGATGTGCTTGGTGACTCACCTATCGATATCTTCTACGCCGACTACTCCCAAGCGGTGATCGCTGCAGGCGGAATCCCGGTGTTCTTGCCGCTCGATCTTGGCCCGGTCGATGTGGTGGAGAAGCTCGATGGCTTGCTCATGACCGGCGGCGACGACATCGCTCCTGATCGTTACGGCGCCGAGCTTGGTCCGGATACTCACGTGCCAGAACCGACCCGTGATGCCTATGAGCTAGCCCTTCTCGATTGTGCTTTCGAACGAGCGTTGCCCATGCTTGGTATCTGCCGAGGTCTCCAGCTCGTCAATGTGCATGCCGGTGGAACGCTGCATCAACACGTGCCCGAACACGCCTTCGTCGACGAGCCTGGTTCGGTCGAACAGCATGTTGTTGCGATCGAGGCGAACTCTGTTTTGGCGGAGCTCTACGGCCCAAACAAGTCGGTCAACTCGCTTCACCATCAGAGCATCGACCAGGTCGGGCATGGCTTGCGAGTTACTGCCACGACCGACGACGGCGGCATCGAGGGTGTCGAGCACATCGACCTGCCTCTTGTTGCGGTGCAGTGGCACCCGGAGATGTTGGCAACCGCTGCAACCGATCCACTCTTCCGGTGGCTGGTCGACCGCGCAAAATGATGCGACTCGAAAAGTTACGTCCCCAGGGGAACATAACTTTTCGTTTGTGGTGATGAGTTAGCCCTTGACGGCGCGGTAGTAGCCGAGGAATTCGTCGAGGGTGACCTTGGCTATCGCTTGGCCGATGAGGTCCACGGGCAGCTGGTCGATCGTCTTGAAGCGGACACACGACTTGCCCATATCGAGCCTCTTGCCGGTCTCGATATACGCATCCTTAAACCATTCGGCCTGGCCTTCGTTCATATAGATCGAATGCAGATACACGGCCATGTAGTTCTTCTGCGATGCCAACGCGGCATAGAGAAGTGGCTTCTTGTTGTAGGTGTCGGGAAAGACCTCGAGCGGGACCTGGTACGCGACCATGCCCCACGCCATTGTTTCGACAATTCCGTCGGGAAGGTTGGCCACGATGGTGTCGCGCACTTCGGCGATTGCGACCCGGCGATCGTCGGGAAGTCCACTCAGATAATCTTCGACCGTTTCCGCCGTTTCTGCCCTGCTCGCCATGCAGTCTTGTCTACCCCAGCGAGCGCTTGATTTCCAGCCGTCCGGGCCCGCCGTGTCTATGCGGTCTGGCGCTTGGAGATTCGGGATCCTACGATGGCGTCATGGTGCTGACTTCTCGAGACGACCTTCGCATGATCTACCGAGAGGCCCGTGGTGGTGCCGTCGACAAGGTCATCCACGAGCTGGATCATCACTGTCGCGACTTTCTGGCGAAGTCACCGTTCATGGTGCTCTCGACGGCCGACGCCAACGGCACGGTCGACGGTTCTCCCAAGGGTGGCGAACCAGGCTTCGCCCGAGAGATCGATGGCGGCCGAGTGGCGTGGGCGGACTCGTCGGGCAACAACCGGTTGGACTCATTCGAGAATCTGGTGGCGAATCCGAGCGTGGCCATGCTTTTCATGATTCCAGGCTTGAACGAAACGCTGCGGATCAATGGCACTGCTGCGTTGTTGACCGATAGCGACTTGTGTGAGTCTTTCTCGCTTGGCGACAAACCCGCCAAGGTCGTTGTTGCGGTGACTGTCGACGAGGCTTACATGCATTGCGCCAAAGCATTTCGTCGGGCCAGCCTGTGGGAACCAGAAAGCTGGCTCGAAGCCGAGGCACTGCCGTCAGGTGTCGAGATGCTTCGTGATCATGCCGCGATCGATGCCCCAGTCGAGGTGCTCGCCGAACGTTACGAAGCCGATACCAAGGCCACATTGTGGGCTCCTGGCGGAGGCAATCTCGACGAATAGAGCCGTCGGGCACACGGTGCTCCGGCTCATTCAGGGCATCCGGCGCACTTGTCCAGTCGAGCTCGTCGGTTCGTGGCGGGGATAGGGGGATCTAGGGATCAAGCGTGTTGTGGGCGGAGGTCGTGGTGATGCCCATTACGGCCATGCCTGTGGTGTTTCTGGTGCCGGGTCAGCAATCGACTCGTCTTCGGACGGCGGATGATTGATGGTGGAATAACGCCCTCGCACATCAAACCATTTGATTTGCGCCATGTCTCGGACGAATCCAATCGCCACCTTGGTCGGGTCGACAGTAGAGCCTGGAGCGTCGATCCATTCGACGGGGACCTCGGCAACCTTCAGTTCGAACTTCTTGGCCAGATACAAGATTTCGAGGTCGAATGAGAACTCGTTGATCAGTTGGTGGCGGAAAAGCTGCTCGGCAGCATCGCGTGTGAACATCTTGAAGCCGCATTGGGTATCGGCGAAAGGCACGCCAAACCCGAATCGAACCATCAAGTTGAGACCCGAGCTCAAAACCTTGCGGACGAGTGACTTGTTTGCCACCGTGGCGCCTTCGACAGAGCGCGATCCAATCGCGACATCGTTTCCGCGGTCGATCTCGACCAGCAGGTCACCGAAGTGTTCAATGGATGTCGATTGATCAGCATCGGCGAACAGGATCACTTCACCTCGAGCGGCGAGCACACCCCGGCGGACAGCGCTGCCTTTGCCTCCGTTTGTTTTGGCTCGCAGGACATGGAGATTGGCCAGGTTGAGGCCGTCGAGGAGTTCGACGGTGTTATCGGTGGACCCATCGTCGGCCACAATGAGTTCCCACGACTTGCCAAGTGAGCTTATGTGCACAGCGATGGCCACAACCGTGGGCAAGATGCGTATTGCCTCGTTGTACGCAGGAATGATGACTGAGTAGGCGACCGGTTCGCTGGTCGGGTTCTCAGCCCACTCGCGGTACGCAGGAAGATCGCTGGTCATATGGTGGCTCCCTGGACTCGTGTGTCATGCGGGCGAACGACACGCACGAGATGGCTTGCGAAGACGGCGACAAGCAGAATAGACATAGCGATCACCTGGGTGGTGATCAGTGCGTCGATGGTTCATTGTGCCATGAGTGACAACATGGTTTGTAGAACGGCACCGGTGGCCATGAGCAACGCTTCTCGTAGTTCACCGAGCGCAAAATGGTGCGAGACGACCAAGACGGGCACGACGGCCACTGCGTCGACACAGCCAAGCAACACACCGTTTGAGAGTGCGTGGGTGATTCGCCGATCAAGCTCACGGGGCCCGGGCGGAGAACCAGTCCAGCGCGTGATGATTACTGAAGAACGTTCGTCGCCGCTATCGCAGCACCTTGTCAGCCGTTCCAGCTCGAGGTGCCAAGGCTGTAACCGACAGACCGAACGGTCTGGATCATCGACGCATGTTGGTCACCAAGTTTTGACCGCAGCCGACGTACATGGACGTCGACGGTGCGTGCGCCACCGAAGTAGTCATATCCCCATACTCGGCTGAGTAGGACTTCGCGAGTGAACACCCGGCCAGGGCTGGAGGCGAGAAACTTTAAGAGTTCATACTCCATGTGTGTCAGGTCGAGCGAGTTTCCACCAACGGCAGCCTGATACGTGTCTACGTTCAGCACGAGGTCCTCGTACGTGATTATCTGCCCGGTGCTGTCACCGGAACCAGACGCAGAAAGTGCGTGGGTGATTCGCCGATCAAGCTCACGGGGATGGAACGGCGTAATGCAGAAATCGTCGAACAGGTCGTCACGGTCGGTCAGATCGTCGAGTTGACGGCCGTTGATCAGCAGCACCAGCGGCAACGGCTCTTCGGCCTTACGCAACGCCCGGCACATGGACCATGCGCCGTCCGCATTGATATCGGCAGCAACGACTGCTCCGGCCCAACCGTCGACCGGTGCTTGGGTTACCGCAGCCGATTCGGTCGGAACAGCAACATACTCGCGCCCAGCCATGTCCAGCGCTTGAGCCAGCTCTGCCGGCAC
>DNHM01000184.1:6149-12258 GCA_003485885.1 Acidimicrobiaceae bacterium | reverse complement strand
CCTACGACGTGTCTCCGTACGGCGCCGTCGGTACGGGCATCTCCCAACAGTTCGCGGCCATGCCATCGATCCACGTGGCGTGGGCTGCCATCGTGTCCATCGGTGCCGTTGCTGCCAGCACCAGCAAATGGCGGTGGTTCGCCTTGCTCCACCTAATCATCACCGTGCTTATCGTTGCTGGTACCGGCCACCATTGGTGGGCCGACGGCTTGATCATCGCCCCGCTACTTATCGCCTCGCTGGCTCTCGACCGTTACGGCCGTCGCATACTGGCGCCGGTGATCAGTCGTTACCAATCACCGCCAGGTGCAGGCCTGATCTGATCCGGCAAGCCGTTGGCCAGCACTTCGCGATGAAGCGACCCGTCTCAGATCATCGGCCAACTTCTTGCTCCGGCGGGCGCAGGGGTTTGGTGACCTGAATGGTCGGTGGGATCAGGTCAGCCGGCGGGCGAAACTCAGCTCGTGGCCGTCGGGGTCCAGGATGTGGAAGTACCGCTCGCCCCATGGTGCATCGGCGGGCATAGTCTCGGCCGGGTAACCATGACTCGTTGCCGTGGCATACACATGGTCGGGACTTGCGACATGGAAGATGACCCGGCCCCACCCGATACCAGGTACTGCGCCAGTGTGCTGCAGGTTCACAAAGTTGGTGCCGATCTTGAGTGACGTGAACCCGGTGTCTCCACCACCGTAAACGGTCTCAAACCCCAGCCGGTTGTAGAACTGCACCGACGCAGCCATGTCGACAACGATCAACGTGATCGCGTTGATCTCTGTTGCAGGGATCTCTCGCTCGGTCACCGGATCAAGTCACGTCGGGGCTTGGGAACTCCGGCCACTCTTCGGCCGGGCGAGGCTGATCGAATCGAGTCGGATGTTCCGCACCTTCGATGGCAGCAAAAGCTTGCTCAACCCACTCGCCCTGACCAGCGAGCGGCTCAGGCAAGTTGTCGCGGCCAAAGAACCCGACATCGAGCGTCTCGAGCGGATGTGGTTTTAGTTCGCCACCGGTGGCATGACAGAAGAAGACGAGCGAGTACAGAGGGATCCGAGTAAAGCCAGCACGCAGCCCGTCGATAACGGTGAGCAGACGCACTGGCTCACAGTCCATGCCCGTCTCTTCTTTGACCTCTTTGACGGCGACTTCGGCTGGCGAGTAACCAACGTCGGCCCAGCCAGTTGGATACAACCAGATGCCGCTGTCGGATCGCTGTACCAGCAGGATCTCGCCATCGTCGTTGCCGACCACCGCGCCGATCGCCGTCTTCGGCGTCACATACCCAGCAGTGCGATCGCCCACACCCTTCATCCATTCGGAGACCTGCGCGTCGACGTCGAAACCTCGACCCGAATGGGCCTTGATTTCGGCGGCGACGTGCAGAATCTCTTCGAACCGTTCTTGCTCGTACAGGCTCTCGGTGAAAGCCAGGCCGGTCTGGGCAATGCCAGCCAGGGACTCGGCCCATCGCAGCAGTTCGAGTTCAGTCAGTGGAGTATCAGCCATGTACTAGTTGAAGCTACTACTTACCGGTCCAGTTTGGGGCCCGCTTCTCGGCGAAGGCGGTTGCACCTTCGATGGCATCGGCGCTGCCGAACACGCTGTCGAGCACAGGTTGCTGATCGCCCCAGAACGCGCTATCGACGCCGCCGAGATCACGGATAAGACGCTTTGATGCTGCCAGACCAAGAGGTGCATTCTTTGCCACCCGCGCGGCCAGTTCGAGGGCGCCTTCGAGCGCTTCGCCCTTCTCGGTCAGGACCTGAACCAGGCCAAAGTCGTGTCCTACCTCGGCAGTGATGGGTTCGCCGGTAAGCGCCATCTGCATGGCCAGCCCGTAGGGCACTCGACGTGGCAAACGAGAGAGTGCGCCAGCCCCAGCAAAGAGACCCACACCAAC
Organism: Acidimicrobiaceae bacterium; assembly: GCA_003485885.1. Classification (GTDB taxonomy): domain Bacteria; phylum Actinomycetota; class Acidimicrobiia; order Acidimicrobiales; family UBA10347; genus UBA10347. Next base: position 10,358 of record DNHM01000184.1, on the reverse strand, counting down.
CTCGGGGATACCGAGCTTGGCGCCCTTGGAGGCCACCAGCAAGTCACAGCTCAGCGCGATCTCAAGGCCACCAGCAAGAGCGAAACCTTCGACCGCAGCGATGAGCGGCTTGTCGGCTGCCATCTCGGCGATACCAGCGAAGCCACGCTCGGGCAGGTTGGGCATACCGCCAGAGACGAATGCCTTGAGATCCATGCCGGCGGAAAAGCCTCGACCGTTCGCGGTCAGCACACCAACCGACAGGTCAGGATTCGCGTCGAGCTCAACCATCGCAGCCGCCATCTGCTCCGCAAGCGCCATATTCACGGCATTCATTGCTTCGGGCCGGTTGAGGGTGATAATCATCACCCGGTCACGAATCTCGGTCAACAGTTCATCTGCCATGGCACAAATCCTTCTTCAGCTTCACGACGTTGTGCGCCGAGTCTAGAAACCCCGCAGCTGCTACCCGTAATCAGCGAATTGTTACCTCCCCTGGGGACGTAACAATTCGTTGCGAGAACGAGGTGGCGACAACGGAGCCATCACCGTGTGAAGTGCCTCTGGGAACGATGAGATTCCCCTCCCCAGATCTCATGCGGGCCTGCCCAATGGCGTCGTGTTAGCTGTCTCGGGCCGCGGCAGGAGCGACCGAGATTTCGGTGGCTTTGACCGATGCCCACACTGCTGAGCCCGGCTGCAGGTCGAGCGCGGCAGTAGCGCCTGGTGTGATGTCCACACCTAACGGCAGCGGGTTTGCCAACGTAATCCGGGTCGTATCGCCGAGCGGTTCCACACTTGCCACCGTGGTCTCCCACGTATTACGTGGGCTTCCTGAAGGCTGCTGTTTGTGGAGAGCAATAGCCGTGGGGTGCACCGTGATCAGGACTGGTCCTTCGACGCTCGTGTCCGCCGTCTGCAGTCCGTGGTGATGATCGTCGAGCGTCAGCACCCCGCCGCGATTGACACCGGCCAGAAGGTTCGTACCGGCCAAGGCTGCGACGTAGGGGGTCGCGGGTCGGCGTCGGATGTCCTCGGCGGAGCCGACCTGGGTCAGACGCCCATCCTCGACAATCGCGATCCGATCGGCCAGCAAGAAGGCATCGGTTGGGTCATGGGTGATAAGCAACCGAGGACCAGCAAAGGCGGCCAGGTGCTGGGCCAGCACCCGGCGAAGCGTTCCCCTGGTCGTGACATCGAGCGCAGCCAAGGCTTCATCAAGAAGAAGCAGATCGGGTTTGGATGCAAGAGCTCGAGCGAGGGCAACTCGCTGGGCCTGACCACCGGAGAGGTGGAGTGGCTTCCGGTCGCCAAGTGCACGAATACCCAGCCGCTCAAGCAGGTCCTCCGCCAACTGGCGAGCCTGCGGTTTGGCCTCACCTAGCGATACCGGACCAAACATCACGTTCTCGAGCACCGATAGATGATCGAACAGCAAGTAGTCCTGGAATACCACGCCGATGCCACGCTCTTCTGGAGGTACAAAGATGTTCGTGGCTGGCCGGTCGAGCACACGATTAGTAAGCACAATGTGACCGCCATCAAGAGGCGTCAGACCGGCCAGCGCTTCGACGGTGGTGGACTTGCCTGCCCCATTTGGGCCAAGCAGTGCCAGTGTCTCACCCGGTGCAATGGTGATCGCCAGATCGAGCACAAATCCATCTGGACGTTCGACTACCAGGTGGGTGTCAAGGCCGGTCATTCCTGCACTGCTCATGACGTTGACCCATGCGACCACCAGCGGTCCCTCAACAGCAATAACACCGCCAGAGACACCGCCACCAGCACCAGGCTTATCGCTACCGCGGTGTCGCGATCTTGTTCGAGCGCCACGAAGACGGCAAGCGGCAAGGTTTGAGTACGGCCTTGCAAGTTGCCTGCAAACGTCACAGTGGCGCCGAACTCACCGAGTGCTCGAGCCCATGCCAGTACTAGGCCAGCTCGTAGCGACGGACTGATCATGGGCAGCGTGATTCGGCGAAAGACCGTCAAGCGCGACGCTCCCAGGGTCGCTGCGGCGGCTTCGTGACGGCCATCGAGATTACGCAGCGCACCTTCTACCGTCACCACCAAGAACGGCATGGCAACAAACACATTGGCAACCACCACACCCCACACCGAGAACGGCAACAAGAATCCGGTGGCGTCATTGATCGGCTCGCCGATGACACCCCGGCGGCCGAGCGCGAATAACAACGCGGCACCTCCAACGACGGGTGGCAACACCATCGGCAACGTCACAATCGCGCGCACAATGTGACGGCCCGGGAAGTTGATCCGAGCCAGCACCCACGCCAGCGGCACACCTAACAGCAACGAGATGAACGCAGCGAGCACGGAGGTCAGCAGCGAGAGTTTGAGGGCATCGACCACCACGTCGCTGGCCACGAGTTCACCCAGTCGAGACCATGGCGTCCGGGTGATCAGCCCAACCAACGGCAACACGAATACCGCTGCTCCGATCGACCCAAGCGCAACTAGTTGCCACGGCGCTCGCTGCCGAATCCTGCGACCACTCATGGTGCGATGAATCCAGCATCGGCGAGTAACGCCTGGCCCCGAGCAGACAGCACGAAGTCGAAGAAGGTGCGGGCTAGGTCGGGGTTCGGCGAGTCGGTCAGGACAGCGATCGGGTACGTGATGGCCACGTCGATGTTGGCGGGTAGCGCAATGCCCTCGATCTCAGGCGAGGCGATGACGTCAGTTGCGTACACGATGCCCGCGTCGAGCTCGCCAGCCTCGAGTTTGGTCACCAGCGCTCGCACGTCGCCCTCGTTCGTGTCGATCGACGCCACGACCCCGGCTTGATCGAGCGCCTGGCGCGCGAACTGACCACAGGGAACCTGCTCGCCACAAAGCCCGACGAGCAGATCGGGGTCGGCCAGGTCGGCGATGTCTGAAACGTTGGCGGGATTGCCTAGCGGAACGGCGATCTGCAGCGTATTGCCAGCGAATGGAGTCGACGTGTTGGCCGCTCCCGCATCGACAACGGCCTGCATGGTCGACGCGTTCGCTGATGCGAACACGTCGGCGGGTGCGCCTTGCACGATCTGTTCAAGTAACGAGGCGCTTCCTGCCAGATTCAGCTGCACGTCGATCTCGGGGTTCGCTGCTTCGAAGGCCGTCTCAATCTCGATGAACGCGTCGGTGAGCGACGACGCTGCCATGACCAGCACGGTCTCACGGTCATCGCCACCGGAACAGGACGAGAGCAGGAGAACGATCGTGAACGCTGCAAGCGTCGCAACCCCGTTCCTCATCCTTATCTCCTCGAGTAGTCTCGCTGAGAGTAGCGTCATAGTCTCGTTGTTACTAGTTGAGGATCTCGGCTAGGTTCACGGCGTGGCGACGCCGGAACTCTCCTTGACCGAGTGGGTCGTGCTCGCGTTGGTCGGCGAATCCCCTACACATGGGTTCGCGGTCGCGCGTGAGCTCCAGGCCGAAAGTGATCTCGGTCGTATTCTTACGGTGCATCGACCGCTGGTCTACCGAGCCCTTAGCCGGCTGCAGCAGGCAGCCCTTGTCGAAGAAGCAGCGACCGAACGCGGCGACGCCGGCCCCAATCGAACCGTCATGCGAGCGACCCGCTTGGGTAAGGCGGCGCTCAAACGATGGTTTGTTCAACCCGTCGACCATATTCGGGACCTACGCATTGAGTTCCTGATCAAGCTGCGGCTTACCGAACGTCGAGGCAACGATGCACAGCCACTCGTCGATGCTCAACGTAGCGAACTCGCCCCCACCTTCGAGCTACTCGCCAACCCGCCAGCTGGCGATGTGGTCGACCAATGGCGCCGCCAAAACGCCATCGCCGCCCGCACCTTCCTCAACGACCTCTAGCGAAAAGTTACGTCCCCAGGGGTACATAACTTTTCATATGGCATAAAGAGCTCTTCGCCCACCTCCCTACACCGATGGCCACAAACAACGTGTTGCAGCACTTCGCGTGCACGAGCGCTGAGTGCCCCGCCACGCGCACGTAGGTGGCGTCAGTCGTCGTCTCGGGCTGACAGGACTTCAAGAAGCGCGGCCCGCAGTGCCTCTTGCGCTTCTGCCTCGATGAATTTCGCCCCATCGAGTGTCTGTACATAAAACGAGTCGACGACGTCTCCGCCGACCGTCTGCACTCGAGCCTGCTGAGTGTCAAGCCCGGCAGCAACGATGGTCGAGCTGACCTCGTAGAGAAGACCAAGCCGATCGGGCCCGGCAACTTCAATCACGGTGCTAACT
>DNHM01000184.1:303-6043 GCA_003485885.1 Acidimicrobiaceae bacterium | reverse complement strand
AAGCGTGGCGTGAGATCGTCGCTGTTCCCCAGCACCTCTTCGACCAATTCGACCGCTCGCTCCCAGTCGACGGGGTTGTCCTCTTCGTAGGCGTCAGCGACCTGCAGGACCTCGAGCGCCTTCGTGCCCGTCACATGGATCTGGGCGTCGACGATACTCAGATCACAAAGCGCGAGTGCCCCGGCTACCCGTGCAAACAGGCCCGGCCGGTCCCTCGTCACGATCTGCAGTGTCTGATCGCTGCCAAGAACGACATGTTCGTGTACCGCCATGAGCGCCAGGTGTTCATCTGCTGGGAACGATCGATCGAGGGTGGTCGTGCCGTCGGACTCAAGCCACCGATCAGTTGACCGGGTCAGCTCGCCCATCAGGTAGGCCTTGTTGCGAGTCCAAGCAGATGGCCCGGTCGCAATGGAATCTGACTCGCTCAGAGCCGCAAGCAAGTGCAAGAACGACCTGGTTCGCACCTGCTCCGCCACCGCGGCGATCGTGCCCAGGTCCTCGATGTCGCGGCGGCTGGCTACATCGACCAGCAACAGGTGATGCTCACACAAACGCTTGAGCATGTCGACATCATCGACGGTGAATCCCATATTCGACGCGATCGTGTCAATGAGAACTATGCCCACTTCGGTGTGATCGCCGGGGTAGCCCTTGCCGATGTCGTGAAGCAACGCACCGACGACTAACAAGTCGGGACGGTCAACCGTGTCGGTGAGCGTCGACGCAATCGACGACGCTTCAAGCAGGTGGCGGTCAACCGTAAACCGGTGGTACTGATTGCGTTGCACCTTGCTGCGGTTCGGCTCCCACTCGGGCAGCAGCCGAGTGAAGAGTCCAACATGATCGAGCGCCTCGACCACATGGATTGCGCTGTCGCCGGTGCGCAGTAGCCGCACGAATAGCTCGCGCAGTTCATCGGACCATGGCGTCGTTATCTCAGCGCCATGGTCGACGAGCTGGTCGAGTGAATCGCGATCCAGGCGGGCCTCGTTCTCTGCTGCAGCAACCGCAAGTCGAAGCATCAACGCTTGGTCAGTGCTGACGGGACTTCCCGGCGCGATCGCGACCGTGCCGTCGACGAGATACACATGATCAGCGATTCGTTTCGGCTTACCTGCTCGGAGCCGTAAACGGCGCAGGCTGTTCCTGACCCGCAGAAAGACATCGTCGGCGATCCAGGTGATCGTGCGGGCCGAAGCGGCGACTTGGCTCATCATCACATCGGCATCACCGATACCGAGCGCGTCGGCAACCGAGTCTTGTTCTTCGAGAAGCAACACGTCGCCTTTGCGAGAGGTACCTCGGTGCAGTTCAACTCTGGCCGCCAACAGAACATCGTTCGCTGCTCGGAGGTCGCGGCGTTCTTGGTCGAGCAGCTCAATACCGCTGGCCTCGATCCACTGCACCGCATTGATGTCGCGCAACCCGCCACTTGATTCCTTCAGATCGGGCTCAAGAAGATAAGCAACTTCGCCGTTGGTGCGTTCGCGGTCGCGAGCATCGTCGACAATCTGAGGTAACCATTTGCGACGGTTCTTGCGCCAGGTTCGGCTGGACTCTTCGGCGAGATCGTCAGATAGCTCAGCGTCGCCAGCCAGGTGGCGCAGGCTCAGAAGTGAGGTCGCTGTTTCGAGATCTGTCGATGCCAACTCAATACTCTGGGCAATCGTGCGCACCGAGTGGCCAAGCGCAATCTTCTCATCCCAGACCGGAAACCACAGCGCTTGGGCCGCCTCTTCGAGGTCTTCCTGGTTCCAGCCATTGTGCAACAACATCACGTCAAGGTCACTCTGCGGACTGAGGGCACCTCGGCCGTAGCCACCAACCGCCACCAAGCTGATGCCGGAGCGCCCACCCAAACGATCAGCAAAAAGCTGCTGGAGCCATTCGTCGATGCGGCGCGAATATGCCCGGCAGAAGACTGTGCCAACGAGAGATCGGTCGGCGAATAGTTCTTCGCGGTTGATTTCGGGAGACACGCCAAAACCATCTGCAGACATGACCGCAGGCTAATACCGGTCGCGTCTTGCAACGCAGCCGAAACACGCTGTTCACATCACCGCACCGCTGCCGGCGTCACGTGGGGTCTGACCCCGCGTGACACGCGTTAGCCCCCACCGGGGTGGTGGTTCTAGTGTCCGGGCATGGGCGATCGAGACGTAGCGGTAGTTGTGGCGACAGCAGAAGGAGCGAGTGACAGCGAGCAGTTCGACCTGCTGCATGAGCTGCGGGAGCACGACCAGCTGGACAACGCCGGTGGCCAGGTCGCCTTTGGGGCTGCTCGGCTACTCGCAGCATCAGGTGATCCCAGCGATCTCCCGTCGGTAGCCCGCCTATCGCTGCAGGCCCACCAAGATGGCATCGAAGGTGCCGGGCTGATCCATGCCGAGGCAAGCGACAAGATTGCCTTGTACACGGGCCGACCCCAGCTCTACGGCACGGTCATGTTGGAGCACCAAGGTGACATCGTGCAACCTCCGGTCGACAAACGGATCAGTGATCAGGAGCGAGCCGAACTCGGCGTGCCGTCAATGGAAGAACTGCAGCGGCGAATGGCCACGCTTTCGCGTCGGCTCGCGGTCGATCGGGCCGCCCAACCCGGATGGCTTCCCGAAGGTCAACGTTTCTGTCGGGTCTGGACCAATCCCGAACCAGCCGTACTGCGCGCCCGGATGGCCAGCGAGGGCACCACCGCCTGGGCGGACGGCGATGCCATCACCTTCGTCGCCGAGTCTGCATCCCCGGTGACTGTCACCCCTGCGTTCCCCATCGAAACATGGGACGCTGGCGACGGTTTACAGGTACTCAGCTTGCGCGTCGAACGGCTGGACGAAGCCGTGATCACCTACACGTTCACCCCAACCGACGGCATGCCCTCGATGAACTTCCGTCGCGGCTCTCACGACGGCCGCTTCCGGGGTGTCAATGCCCCGCCGGAGCTCGCCTCGAATGACCCGCTGCTCGGAACAAGTGTCGAACATGCGGTCGATTCAGATGCCCTTGGCGAACGCCGCAAGGTCACGGTGTACCGGCCACTAGGTCACGCAGCGGGAGATAACACACCAGTGATCTACGCCACCGACGGTAATATGTTCGCCCCGTACGCCCGTCGACTCGACGCAGCAATCGAAGCCGGCATCTGCCCTCCTGTCGTCATCGTGGCCGCGCACTCTGCGTCGTTTGATCCAATTCGCGGGAACCTCCGTGCGGCTGAGTACCTACCTGGGTTCGACGAGCAGGTGTACACGGCCCACCAGCAGTTCTTCATGAACGAACTCCCTGCCTGGGCCGAGGCTGAGTTGGGCGTGCCCTCGGCTCCCACCCGTCGGGGCATTTGGGGTTGCAGCGACGGTGGAGGTCACGCAGCTATGGCGGCACGGCTCTTTCCCGAACGGTTCGGGCATGCCTTCGTGTACAGCACCGGCATGCCACCAGACATGACGTACGAGTGGACCGACGAACACCCATTCATGCACCTGTGCGCGGGAACACTCGAGGGTCCCTTCCATCAAGCGACCGAGGCGTGGGCCGGTTATCTCATGCTCGTCGATGCGCCCTATCACTTCACCGAACGAGTCGCTGGCCACGATCTGGTGCAGTGGGCCGAGGAACTCCCCCACGCCATCAACCGGGCCTGGGGGTAGTCCGGATCTCTTTTGTCGACCGAAAAGTTACGTCCCCAGGGGTACATAACTTTTCAGCTTGGCCAAAAAGTGAACTGACGACCAAAACCCACAAGGGGCTCCGGCCGTCAGCTGACTTGGGGGATGAACTGTTGTGCGAGCGGCGTTAGCTGCGCTCGAACGTGCCGCCTTGTAGGTACGCCGTCTCGGCATGTTCGCTGGTGTCCAAGCCCTCGAGTTCGACTTCCTCGCTGACCCGGAGGCCGATCGTTGCGTCGAGCACCTTGGCGATGATGAACGTGACCACGAACGAGTAGACGAGCACGACCACGATCGACATGAACTGGTTCCACAGCAATGTGCCACCGGCTTCGAGTTCGAAGGCGTCGGCGCCGCCGAAGGCTTCATTGCTAGCGAGCACACCAAGAAGCAGGCCACCGATAATGCCACCAACCATGTGAATGCCCACGACGTCGAGTGAGTCGTCGTAGCCGAATTTCTCCTTCAGTTGGATGGCAAAGAAGCAGATCACACCAGCAGCTAGACCAAAGATGATCGACGACATCGTGCCCACGAACGTGGCAGCTGGGGTGATGGCGACCAGCCCGGCAACGACGCCCGAGCACATGCCCAACGTGGTGGCCTTGCCGTGACGGATGACTTCCATGATGAGCCAGGCCATCATGCCGGCGGCGCCAGCCAGGAACGTGTTGGCGAGTGCCTGGGGAGCGAAAGTCTGAGCACCGGAGTTAAACCCGAACCAGCCGAACCACAACATACCGGTGCCCAGGAGCACAAACGGAAGGTTGTGGGGAGGCCAGGCTTCCTTGCCCCAGTTACGGCGTTTGCCCAGCACCATGGCCATGGCCAGTGCAGCCGCACCAGCGTTGATATGAATCGCAGTGCCACCAGCAGTGTCGTAGGCAGGCAGTGCGTGCGCCCAGCCGCCATAGATCCAGAAGCCGACCGGCGAGTAAACAAGGATGGACCACACGGGAACGAAGATCATCCACGCGGTGAACTTCATCCGGTCAGCGACCGCGCCGGAGATCAGGGCAGGTGTGATCACTGCGAAGGTCAGCAGGAACGCCCACGTTGCCATGTCTCGCGGTTCTGCCCCGTCGGGCTGTTGCATCCAGACTTCGCCGAATTCGAAGAAGCCGAGCCATTTACGGTCGCCGTCACCGTTGGCGATCGACATGCCCACAACTGCCCAGATGATGGGCACGATGCCCAGGCAGTAGAAGTTCATGTTCAACATGTTGAGCACATTCTTCGAACGGACCATGCCGCCGTAAAAAAGTGCCAGACCCGGAACCATCAGCAGCACCAACGCTGCTGATGTCATGATCCACGCGGTATCACCCGACATAGTTGTGCCTCCCAAGCAGAAGTCGACGCCTCTCCGGCGACGAATACATCCTGTTTAGAGGTTTGTTGTCACCGCGTCTGCCCCGGCGAGGCCTTGTTCACATTGTGGAAACAATGAAAACGCATTCTGGAAACAACGGCTAGAAATCACCGTTCTCGAGCCGTCGAAAGAACACAGAGCGAGGCAAAGCTTCGATCCCAACGGCTTGGGCTGCAGCGAGTTGCTCTTCGTCCACATGGCTACCAAAACCAATGATGTGCCCACCGAGTTCGTGCAGGACCGTGATGTCCTCAACCCGACCGAGGTCGACGAAGACCAGTAATCTGGCGGTCCCAGCACTTGGGGTCCCAGCGTTTGTGGTCACCGCGTCGCTGAGTTTGACGACCGAACGTACAAGGATGGCAGCGGGGAACGCGGCACTGATCTTGGACCGGTCGATCAGATCAGCCGACAGCGCAACGACGCGGGGCGTATCGCCAGGGTCGATCGTGCGCTCGGTCATGAATCGAGCCTATTGGCCCGATTGGCCGGTTGATTCTCGGCGGCGACGCAGATGCACGTGGGCCTTCGCTGCGCCCCACATAAGTCCGGGCTCGTGCAAGCCTGGATCAGCAGCAGCGAACGACGCAGGCGTCAGGTCATAGACGTCGTTGGGAAAATTCCTGCGAGCAAACTCGTCTCGCTCAACCGGCGTGACATCAGCGGTGGCCAATACCTGCGTTGGGAACTGAACGGAACGACG
>DNHM01000184.1:0-269 GCA_003485885.1 Acidimicrobiaceae bacterium | reverse complement strand
ACGATCTCGAGTGGACCAAGACGTTGGTCACCAATGTCGGTGGCGAGAAGTACACGCATCGCCGCAATGGTCTCACCCGCTCCATCCTCGAGTACGGCCATCACCGCTGCGTCGTTTGTTAGGCCCGGACAGCGGTCTTCGACCAACCGAACGAACCAGGCACGAACGAGTGCCTCGACCTGATCAGCGAGCAACGTCGCATATTCGGCGAGCTTCGCTTCATCGTCTTCGAGCGTGGGGGGAGTGTCGCTGGGCATCACCTCCAAGTG
>DNHM01000268.1:14390-23520 GCA_003485885.1 Acidimicrobiaceae bacterium | reverse complement strand
GGGGCAGGTCGTCGTCGGCCTGGAATCCCGCCATTGCTTCGAGCAGAGACTCTGGAATACGCACAGGGCGACCAGCCAGGTTCACCGTGGCAAAATTGATGCGCTGGCAGGCAATCAATTCATCACCACGCCAGGTGTGCTGTGCCCACTGGGCGCGGACCCGTTTTGCCTCGACCATGACGGTGTCGACAGTAAGTTTGTCGTTCAACAGAGCCGACGCAACGAAACGAGTAGCCACCGCGGTTACCACCAGTTGGATGCCGTCTTCTTGGAGCACATCGAGCCCTTGCCCGATCTCGCCAAGCCAGGCCACCCGCGCGGCTTCGAAATACTGCAGGTAGGTCGAGTGGTTTACATGGCCATACGGATCCAGTTCATAGAACCGAACCTGTATCGGAAATGTCGCTACTGCCATGACTAGTCCTCGTCGACGAAGCTTCGATAGACGCTCAGGAGCGCCAGCTTCTGGTCGTCGGACAATGCGGGATCTTGCTTGATGACCTGTTCCGTCGTTGGCTTCTTCGCCTCGCCAGTCTTGTTGGTATCAAAACCGGGAACCAGGCCAGCAGCTTTAGCCAGCAGCGTCTCGGCGGGGACCCCTAGCGCCTTTGCGATATTGGTGACCGCAGTAACGGAAGGCTGGTGCAGGCCTCGTTCGAGCTTGCTCAGATACGGATTCGACAGGCTCGTCATGTCGGCGAGTTGACGCAGGCTCAACTCAGCAAGCTTGCGCTGGCTCCGCACGTAATCACCAAAGGCGGCAACCGGATCTTTCCGGTCACCGCCTTCGGTTGACGTCTCTGTGTCTTCAGGGGGGATAGTCACAGGACAATCATTGCGGGTGGATAGCCGACGTGCCACCACCCACAGGATTTACTAACAACCACAGCGTCGACCAGGGGCGGACACAAGATCATTAGATGTAGAGCTGGGCTCAGGCTGCTTTCCTAGCGGTGCGCTTGGCAGGAGCCTTCTTGGCTGCAGCCTTGGGAGCGGCCGGCTTTGCAGGAGCAGGCTGGAAGATCTCGATCATTTCGCCAGCGAAGTCACGCTGTGCGGCGAGAAGTTTGCCAGCGAAGTCGAATGCGCCATGGATCATGGGTGTGGCGGAAGGGATAACGCTGACGCGCTCTTCGATGCGGTCGGCGACCTGTGAAGGTACAACCCGGTCGGCGAGTGCGAGGGTGTTCTTGATGCCGTCTAGGACGAATGCCTGGCTGACCTTCACGCCGGTCAGAACTCGTTCTTCGGTGCTGGTTGCGATTTCGCTGACGTTGAGCATGTGCTTGTTCCTTTGAACATTTTTTGAGGGGGGGGGAAGCTGTTGCTAACTATACGCAGCGCTTCATAGATGAAGCAAGCGCTTCTTCTGTGACGTCAGTCACTGTCTTCTTTTGCTCTCCTCCGTCGAGCCCGTTCAAGCACGGAGCCCCACCACACCCCAAACCAGACAGCACACACCCAACCCACCGTCAAGCCTGCTCAAGCACGACTGCACCTGCAGCCATAGGGTGTTAGCGGCCGATGTTGGGGTCGGTCTGGGTGACCCGGCTACGCACGGTGAAGACCGAATCGCCGCTCAGCACTCCCCCACGGCCGAACAGCCGGCCGAACTCCCAGTTCGACAAGCCGAGCTCGGGTCGATCGAGTGCGTACTGACCGTCCACCCACCGGGTGAAGCCGTTACCGACAAAAGGCGCATCGATCCGTTCAAAGAAGCGACGGTGCTGGTCTGCGTCCTGGCTAACCAGGCTCGCAGCGAATCGCGGCGACAACGTGTTGAAGAGGTCGACGGCATGATCGACGGAGTCCACGATGGCGAGTGACACCTCTGGAGAGGCTTCCCATTCCCATTCGTCGCCTAGGTCCTCCCACAACAAGGTCGATGTCTGAGGCTCCACGACGTCGCCTTCGGCTCGCCCAATGGGAACTTCGGCATACCACGCGTCGGGGATCTGATCCGCGTGGTCTGCGACCACGTGCAACTTGGTCTTCGCGCCGCGGCGTTCACCGGCACGATCAAGCGCTGCCAGGAATGCTGGCACCAGGTCACTCGCGCGGTCGGCCACAATGCAGCACGTGTTCAGCGTGTTACATACCTTGCGGTCGAGCGAGTTATATACGGCTTCAGCAAACACGTCGACGTCGGCATCGGGTGCCGCCACGATCCATGCACCTCCAGTGCCGTGGAGGCTTACAGGGATTCCCGCCTGCCGTGCGACCGAACCGAGCTGGCTCACTGCCGCACCAGATCCGCGAGCTACGGCAAGTGCGAGTCGGGAGTCGCTAAAGAGTGCCCAACCGGCTGCATGGGCCGCACTAGCGACCAACGAGACCGCACCTGCGGGAAGGCCAGCGTCGGCGAGCGCTGGCTCGAGCGCGTGTTCAACGATGGCCTTCGCGGTACCTAGAGCATCGGAACCAATGCGGAAGACCACGGTGTTACCCGAGCGCAGCACGCCAGTCGCGTCGGCAAAAACATTGGGACGACCTTCGAAGACGAACCCGACCACGCCCAGACCCGATGTCACTTGGTCGACCTTCCACCCGTCGTGTTCGATCGTCTCTTCGACCTGGTTGCGCAGCGACTGGACCCCAGCCCAGGTTCGCAAACCGGAGATCATGTCGGAACGCATTGTGGCAGAGAGCTCGAGACGGGTGGTCGTGCGGCCCCGCTCCTGCGCAGACGCGATGTCGGCCTCATTGGCCTCGGCAATCGGGGCGAACGAGTCGTCGGACTCGAGCCGCTGAGCAAACGCTTCGTAGAAAGCAGTGATGGCTTCGTCGGAGACGGTACCCATGTGAGAGAACGCATCGATGGCTGCAGAAACAGCGGTTTCGGCGATCGAACCCTCGGACGCCGGGATATGCAGAAGAGCACCTGTGTCCTGCACGATCACCAGACGATCGCCAGTAACGAACGCATCGGCAAGCTCCGGTGACACGTGGGTCACCTTGGTCCCACCAAACGGGATTGCCATGCCAGGCACGAGCGATTGAAGCGTCTCAGACATACCACCGATCGTACCGAAGGGGCCGTACCGTGTGCGTCTCATATCCACCGAGTGGGTCTTGGGCAGAGGACGCTGCGAGAAATGCGCCAGTATCCGCGATCACACACGGCCCGCCGATTAGAAAACGTGGGCGGCTCCGAGGTGCTTCATCGTTGTGAGCAAATCGGTACCTCGGAGCCGCCCATATCAGCCATAGGTTGAAAGCTGGACTGGCTACAGACCCGCGGAGAAACCATCCGCAGACCAGAAGACGCCGGGCGTCGGGCCTCGGGCCCGGCGGCGAAGGACCCGCGGAGAAAAGACCCGCGGAGAAAAAGAGAAGGGACCATCTCGAAAATCCTCATCGTTACAAATCGGAAATTCGGGATGGTCCCAAGACGGTTCCACACTTTTGGTTGCGTTGTTCCGGAGAACTTCGATCGCTCAGGTGGGGTTCCTACCACGCAGGTTTTCTTACTTTCCTCGCTTTTCCCTCGGCTGATTCGGGTTGCCCCTTGTCTGCTTCAGTTTCGGCGGTTCCGGTAATTCCACGTTGCGACGCAGGTTTTCTTGCTGTCGTTGCCGCAAGGTCCACTTGGTTCAGGTTGCCCCTCACCTTGTTTCGTTGCTGCGCTTCGAGCATGTCAACTTGCTTGGTGAACCCACTATGCCGTGTGGCCAATGTCACGTCAAGAGGGTGTGCGAAATCCCCAGGGTTATCCCCCTTGAAAGAGGAGATTTCCCCAGAATCAGGTGGAGTTTTCCACCGTTTACAGCCGTTGCCGGGTTTCAAGGCCCCAGGCAACTGGCAGCTGCCGATAGTTCAGGCTCCGGGAAGTTGGCGCAGCAATGTGGCCATCTCGACCGCGGTCACGACTGCTTCGAAACCCTTGTTGGTGTCGTCGTCGCCAGCGCGGGCTAACACCTGGTCCTCGTTCTCGGTGGTGAGCACGCCAAAGATCACGGGCACACCTGTCGACGAAGCCGCTTCACGAACGCCGACTGCCGCGGCCTCGCTCACGATGTCGTAGTGGGTGGTTTCGCCTCGGACCACGACGCCAATCGCAATCACCGCGTCAAACTCGCCGCTACCAGCAAGCTGTTGACATACAAGCGGCAGCTCAAAGGAACCGGGCGCCCACACTTCGGTCACCGCTTCGTGCGGGATTGAGCAGTGGTCATAGGCCCGACGAGCGCCGTCGAGCAGTCGACCGGTCAAATGGTCGTTCCATCGAGCGGTGACGATTGCGATTCGAAGATCGGAGCCGTTGTGACTACCGCAGACGCCGCCGGCAGACGGGTCAGGCGCTGGGAGTGAGCCGACCGCCATCAGGCGTCGCCCACTGCGTCGTCGAACTCACCAAGGTGGCCCATGCGCTCGCGTTTGGTTGTGAGGTAGCGGATGTTCTCGTCGTTCGGTTCGATCACGATCGGCTCGCGTCCGGTGATCTCGAAGTCATAACCAGCAAGGCCGCCGAACTTCGACGGATTGTTGGTCATCAGCTTCATCGACTTCACGCCCAGATCAACCAGGATCTGCGCCCCAATGCCGTATTCTCGGCTGTCGACCGGCAAGCCCAGTTCGGTGTTGGCATCGACCGTATCGAGCCCACCATCTTGCAACTCATAGGCCCGTAGTTTGTGACCAAGTCCAATGCCACGACCCTCTTGCCCTCGGAGATACACCACGATCCCGGTGCCGGCCTCGCCGATCTTCGCCATCGCTCCATCGAGCTGGGCGCCGCAGTCGCAACGCATCGAGGCAAAGATGTCACCGGTCAGGCACTCGCTATGCACTCGCACCAGGACATCTTCGGACTCAGCCGGATCCCCCATGACGAAGGCCACATGCTCCACGCCATCGAGTAATGATTCGAAGGCGATCGCTTTGAAGTCGCCGTACTTGGTCGGGATACGCCCTTCGCTGACCCGACGCACAAGCTTCTCGGTGCGCCGGCGATAACGAATCAGATCTGCGATGCTGATGAGCTTGAGTCCGTGCATGTCGGCGAACTCGCGCAGTTGCGGCAAACGAGCCATGGTGCCATCTTCGTTGACGACCTCGACGAGCACTCCACCGGGCTTTAGCCCAGCGAGCATGCACAGGTCGATTGCGGCCTCGGTGTGACCTGCTCGTTTGAGCACACCGCCCTCGCGAGCCCGCAGCGGGAAAATGTGACCGGGACGGGAGAAGTCCGAAGGCATCACGTCGGGATCGACGGCCTTGGTGAGTGTGGCCGCCCGGTCCGACGCCGACATGCCGGTGGTTGTTCCATGGCGATAGTCGATGCTCACGGTGAATGCCGTGCGCATCGCTTCGTCGTTGCGCTGCACCATCTGAGGCAGGTCGAGCTCGTCGAGCCGCTCACCGGTCATTGACAGACAGATCAGGCCCGAAGCTTCCTTGGCGAAGAAGGCAATCTTCTCGGGAGTCGCAAACTCAGCGGCCATGATCAGGTCGCCTTCGTTCTCGCGGTCTTCGTCGTCGACGACGATAACGATCTCACCCTTGGCGAATTCGGCCAGTGCTTCATCGATGGAATCGAGCACGATGTCAGTCATACGACCATTGTCGCTGGTGTTGTGTTCAACACCTACTTGTGTGGGCATCGGAGCAGCGTAAAACTTAAACCACACTTGAAGTCAAGCGAGATCGGCCCTACGTGACATACGACCGCACCAAGAGCAATCGACAGTTGGATTAGTCGTTGCTTAGATGCCCAGCCAGGAGTTTCTCGGCGTACTTGGCCATCATGTCGACTTCGAGGTTGACGGAGTCGCCGACCTTCTTGTGGGCCAACGTGGTCACATCTTCGGTGTGTGGAATGATCGCGCAGGTGAACCCATCGTCGAGAGCGTCGACCACAGTGAGCGAGATGCCGTCGACGGTGATCGAACCCTTCTCGACCACGTAGCGGGTGAGCGCCGTATCCATCGAAACTCGAAGATCGGGCGCTGGATTCACGATCGTGCCCACGGCATCGACATGGCCCTGCACCACATGGCCGCCCAAACGATCCATGAGCCGGACCGGCCGTTCGAGGTTGACCGGGTCGCCAGGCGAAAGCGCGCCGAGGTTCGTGCGGGCGAAGGTCTCGTCGGACACATCGGCTTCCCACCAGTCATCACCCCACGCAACAACGGTAAGACAACATCCGTTGACAGCTGTGGAAGCGCCCATCTGCACATCCTCCAGCACTTTGGTCGCGCCAATACGGACCTTGGAGCCTTCGATGGACTTGATGGTGCCGAGTTCTTCGACAATGCCGGTGAACATGGAACTACTCCTAGACGTGGCGGGTACAGGGTGATGGGTACAGGGTGGTATCGGAATCGCCGACTTTACGGCTTCAAGTATGCTTGAAGTCAAACGCTGTGCCGGGAGCACGTTCACGCTGCGGCCAGAAGCCGATCGTCAGCCCCGAAGAACAGTCCGGGCGTTGTCGACGTCCTTCTTCAGTTGCTCCGAGATCTCGTCGATCCCAGCAAAGCGGCGTTCGCTGCGCAAGAAGTCGACAAACTCGATCCGTAGCTTCTGGCCATACAGATCTTCGTCGAAGTCGATCAGGTGCGCCTCAAGCAGCGGTTGTTCAGCGTGCTGATGAAAGGTCGGCCGCATGCCGATATTGACAGCAGCAGTTACTCGCCGACCGTCTTCGAGGGTCACCCATGCGGCGTACACCCCCTGAGCAGGCCAGGCCTGACCTGGCTTAAACGCCACGTTCGCTGTGGGGAAGCCAATAGTGCGACCTCGTTGATCACCCTGGATCACTTGGCCCCGGACTTCGTACGCTCGACCCAGCATGGCGTTCGCTGCAGCGATATCGCCGCCTGCAAGAGCACGACGGATCACCGTCGACGACACTGGCTCGACAGCGTCGTCTTCCGCGAACAGATCCATGCCAATAACTTCAAAACCCATCTCATCGCCAAAGTCCCGCAACGAGTCGACACTGCCGCTGCGGGCCTTGCCGAAGTGGAAGTTGCTACCCACCACGATGAGTTTGGCGTTCATGCGATCGACCAACACGTCGGCCACAAAGTCGCGGTCGCTGGTTTCGGCACGCTGCTCATTGAACTGCAACAGGTAGAGGTAGTCGATACCGATCTCGGTGAACAGGTCGATGCGCTGCTCGTGATCGGTCAGAAGTAATGGGGCGTTCTCGGGGCGAAGGACCGATGCCGGGTGTTGATCGAAGGTGACCACGCCAGGAGCAAGGTCCCGTTCGGCGGCCAATCTGGACAGGGCCCCAAGCACGGTGCGATGGCCTTGATGGATGCCGTCGTAGGCACCAACCGATACGGCGGTGGCGACACCTTCGGGCACGCGATCGACGCCGTCTGTAAGTATCTGCATCACCACCAAGAGTATCGGAAGCCGTGCGAACACCATGAGCCGAGATTCGACAACATCGAGGCCCTGCAGCCATTAGTCACACGACGGGTGGCCCAAGTTGCCCTATCGTGCTCCGCCATGAGTGCACGGGAGATGGTTGTGTTGGGTACGGCAAGCCAGCTGCCGACACGCCGTCGGTCCCACAACAGTTACGCACTGCGTTGGGACGACCAACTGATTCTGTTCGATCCTGGCGAGGGCACGCAACGCCAATGCACCCGTGCTGGAGTGTCGATCGCCCGCGCTACTGCGGTCTGCGTCACCCATTTTCATGGCGACCACTGTCTGGGGCTTCCCGGCGTAATCCAGCGACGTTCCTTTGACAACCGCACCACGGCGGCGACCGTCAAACCGTTACCGATCTTCTTTCCTGGAGACGGCGTGCAGTACTTCGAACGCTTGCGTCATGCATCGATCTCCCACGATGTCAGCGCAGTTGTCCCTCAGCCGATCGATGGCCCCGGGGTCATCGGCAAAGTTGGCGATCTCACATTGCGGGCAGTTCCGCTTGAGCATCGCTGCACAACCTACGGCTACCGACTCGACGAACCCGACGGTCTGTCTGTGGTCCCAGAACGGCTTGCCGAGACCGGCATCGGCGGCCCAGACGTGGGTGTTCTGCTCGAGCAGGGCTGGTTCGATGGACCCAACGGACGGGTGACTCGCGACGACGTGACCATTACTCGCAAAGGCCAATCCATGGCGTTCGTCATGGACACGGTCATGTGTGATGGTGCGCTCGAGCTGGCCGACGGCGTCGACTTGCTCGTTTCCGAGTCCACCTATCTTCATGAACACGCACCGCTTGCCGCCGAATACCGGCACATGACTGCTCGTCAGGCTGGTGAGCTCGCAGCTGCGGCCGGTGCACGGCGTCTGGTCCTGACCCATTTCTCGGCCCGTTACCCCGACGCCTCAGTAATGGGCGACGAAGCCAGTGAGTTTCACAACGACGTCGTCGTGGCCGAAGATCTAGTGCCAGTGGCCGTCCCATCTCGCGCCTAACAGCGATGAAGGGACGTGCACCAACAGGCCGAGCGGATAGATAAGCGAGTCGGCCCCAAGCTTTCGTTCCTTCCTCACACCGCGCAGGAACTACCTGGCTCGTTTGCTTTAGAGCCACCAGCAAAGTCTCGTTCCTCGACCGATCGGCGAAGCCTTCAGATACGCGTCCTTTCGGTTCGTTCGCGCTATTTTATTTCCTAGATGCGGGGCCTTCGTTACGGATTTCTTCCACTTCACTCATGGCGTTGCGAAGTTTGTCGATCCACTCGGCTTCGTTGTCTGCGACCAATCGCACTGCCCATGCAAGTGCTTCGCTACGCGAGCGGGCGACGCCCGCGTCGATGAGCGTGTCAAGCAGTTGGCGTTCTTCCATGTGGAGGCGAGTCATAACCGGCACGCTGGCCACGGTGTAGTCCATGGCCTCAGCGCCGCAAACAACGGCCCAGGACACCTTGCGCTGGAAGTGAGCTTCAGCCCGAGCCGCGATTGCGATGCGGTCATCGCGGGTGGTGAGGCGGAAGCTGTTCATTCGTTCGTTGGCTGCGATGGTCGCGTCCGCTTCGACATCGATCTTTGGCATAGGCAATGCACCACTGACAACAATCTCGTCGCGGTCAAATGTGATACTCGCCGGTTCGGTGAACCAGTCATCGGCAATATTGCCGGCGAACCAGGCGCTGAGTTCGTGGATAGTGGTTGGGGTGGGTTCGGCCTGACGACCGCGACCGCGTCCTCG
>DNHM01000268.1:0-14307 GCA_003485885.1 Acidimicrobiaceae bacterium | reverse complement strand
GGGGTGCATAGAATCCTTGGTAGGTAGTTTAGTATTTATGTAATTGTGTAATTAAGTAAGAAGTCAACCATGTCTAGCCAGCTTTTCGCAACCCTCTCGGCAACGACACATGTCACGAACGTTCCGGGAATAGACACTGTCCGGCTTCCATCCAGTGCCCGCCCACGGCGCCATGGTCAACCGAGCAGCGTGCCGCAAACGCTCGGCCAGGACCTTCGAAGCGCTCTTCACAGTCGACGGGTACCGGTTGAGCGAAGCCTGCTTGAACTGTTAACTTGCTCGGCCATGCGAACAGTGATCAGCAATGGTTCAGTGTTAGACACGCCAACGATGGAGGTCATCGGTCAACGCGACGTGGTGATCGAGGACGACGTCATCGTCGATGTCGTGGAGAATTACCACGGCAAAGCCGATCAATCGATCGACGCTGGCGGCCAATTTGTGGTGCCAGGATTGATCGACGGCCATGTCCACTTCCGACTTGCGACCATGGACTTCCGACGGCTCGCAGCGATGAGCGAGGTCGAATATGGCGTTCGGATGGCAGAACTGGCCAAGGCCACGGTTGAGCGCGGCTTCACCACTGTTCGGGATCTTGGCGGCGACGTGTCGGGTCTCATACAGGCCATTCAGTGCGGCGTGGCCGACGGTCCCAGAATCATCAGAGCTGGCCGGATGTTGACACAGACCGGCGGCCATGGCGATGTCGAAGGAGGCCCCCGAGAGGCCCCAAGTTGTGCCTGCTCCATGCGATCCACCACATTCGGGATCGTGGCCGATGGACCCGAAGCCGTGCGCAAGGCAGCTCGTCACAACCTTCGTGAAGGCAGCGATTTCCTAAAGGTGCACGTGTCAGGCGGTGTGGCAACCCCGTCAGATCCGCTGGAATCAATCCAATACACCCACGAGGAGCTGCAGATCGCCGTCGTCGAAGCTGCCCATCGGCACACCTACGTGTCAGCCCACGCCTACTCCCCCGAATCGATTTCGCTGGCAATCGGCGCTGGGGTCCACACCATCGAACACGGCAACATGCTCGACAACGATGCAGCCACCACTATGGCCACCCACGGCGCAGTGTTGGTACCTACCTTGGTCACCTATGAGGCCATGGAGGATGTCGGCGAGAAACTCGGCCTCCCCGAGACAAACCGCCGCAAGAACACCAAGGTCTATCAGGCTGGGCTTGCATCGCTCGAGGTCGCCCGAAGCAACGGCGTGACCATGGCATTTGGCACCGACCTGATCGGCGAAACCCAGGTTCGCCAGAACCGTGAACTTGCGATTCGACACCAGGTAGAACCTGCCGTCGACGTGTTGCGGTCCATGTGGCAAACAACGGCCGAGCTCTGTCAACTACAGGGCAAGATCGGCGTGCTGACGCCCGGCGCATACGGTGACGTTGTCGTATCGCATGTGAACCCTCTCGAAGACTTGGGCGCCTTCTCAAAGCCGGAAACAGCGTTCAGCCACGTGATCCAAGCCGGCCGAGTCGTCGTCGAACGTTGATCCATCTCACTCGAACGACACAAAACGACGACTGGGCCTCGCCGCAATGGCAAGACCCAGCAATCAGACCTTCGAAAAGTTATCTTCCCCAGGGGAAGATAACTTTTCAGATCAGGTGCCGGTCCATTCGGGGGCACGCTTTTCGGCGAAGGCCCGAGGGCCTTCTTTTGCGTCGTTGGACTTGAACACACCCATGAGCGAGTTCTGAACTGGCCAGAACTCTGCCTCGGGTTTATCGGTAGCCGTCCAGATGAGCTTCTTCGAAGCTGCGACTGCGAGTGGAGCGTTAACCGCTACTGCCTCGGCAAGCTCGAGAGCAACATTGACGGCTTCACCCTTAGGGGCAACACGTGCAACCATGCCTGCCTCTTTCGCTTCTTCGGCCAAAATGGGGTCGCCAGTGATGGCCATCTCCATTGCCCTGCTGAAGCCGACCCGACTCGGTAGCCGCTGCAAGCCACCGCCGGCTGCGAACAGACCGACCTTGACCTCGCGGATACCAAGCTTGGCGCCCTCGGCAGCGACCAAAAGGTCACAGGTGAGTGCCATCTCGAGGCCGCCAGCAAGAGCGAAGCCCTCGACAGCACCAATGAGTGGCTTCTCGGAGCCGTTCTTGATGAACTCCATCAAGGGGCCGATGTCTTCACCAGCAGCGAACGCTTTGAGATCCATGCCAGCGCTGAAGCCCCGACCGTTGCCAGCAAGCACACCAACGGTGTACGCCGGGTTGCTGTCGAGTTCTTGGATCGCTGCGACCAGGCCATTCGACAGTGCGCCGTTGATCGCGTTCATCGCCTCGGGGCGATTCAAGGTGATCAGCAACACCCGGCCTCGGGCCTCGGTCAGTACTGCAGCTTCGTCGCTCATTATTTTGGTGGCATCCGAATGCCGCCATCAACTCGGATGGTTTCAGCATTCATGTACGGGTTGGTGATGAGTTCCATGACCATCGACGCCAGTTCGTCGCCAGAACCGAGACGCGGCGGGAAGAGGACTGACTTGCCAAGGTGAGCCTTGAACTGGTCGCTCTGTTCGCCGGTGCCATAGATAGGAGTGTCGATTAGACCAGGAGCAATCGTGTTGACACGGATGCCAGCAGCAGCCAAGTCACGAGCGATTGGCAGGGTCATGCCCACGATGCCGCCCTTTGATGCCGAGTAACTGTTCTGGCCGATTTGACCATCGAATGCGGCAACCGACGCCATATTGACGATGGCGCCCTTCTGGCCGTCTTCGTCAGGTTCGGTCTTAGCCATCGCCGAGGCGCACAACCGCAACATGTTGAAGGAACCAATCAAGTTGATATCGATGACCTTCTTGAAGATGTTCAGATCCATTGGGTTGTTATCGCGGTCGATGGTGCGACCAGCCATGCCGATACCGGCAGAGTTCACGAGTGCCCGCATAGGGCCCATCTCGTTGGCGGCAAGCACCACTGCGGCGCCATCTTCTTCGCTGGTGACGTCGCACTTGACGAACATGCCGCCAATTTCGGTAGCAACTGCATTGCCCAGTTCTTCGTTTAGGTCAGCAATAACGACCTTTGCGCCGAGGGCTGCGAGCTGGCGGGCTGCTGCTTCGCCAATACCCGAAGCGCCGCCGGTGACGACTGCTGACTTGTCTTGGAGGTCTAGTCGATACATCAGGCATCAACCCTTTCAATGATTGTTCCGTTAGCGAGACCGCCACCTTCGCACATTGCCTGGTAGCCGTAGCGGCCGCCAGTGCGCTCGAGTTCGTTGAGGAGGGTGGTCATGAGCTTGGCGCCGGAGCAGCCAAGTGGGTGGCCGAGCGCAATGGCTCCGCCGTTGACGTTGACCTTGTCGAGGTCAACACCAGTTTCCTTCTGCCATGCAAGCACGACCGAAGCGAACGCTTCATTAATTTCGAACAGGTCGATGTCGTCGACAGACATGCCTGAACGTTCCATGATCTTCTCGGTGACCGGGATTGGGCCTTTGAGCATGGTGACTGGATCGGTGCCAGCGAGTGCGAAGTGGCGGAACACAGCCCGCGGCTTGAGGCCAAGTTCTTCGGCCTTTTCGCGGCTCATGATCAAGACAGCGGCGGCGCCATCGGAGATCTGGCTGGCATTGCCGGCGGTGACCTTACCGTCTTCCTTGAATGGGGTCTTGAGCGAAGCAAGCGTGTCGGCGGTGGTGCCTTCGCGGATGCCTTCGTCCTTGGTCATCATCACGGTCTCGCCATTAACTTGGATCGGAACCGGGATGATCTCGTTTTCGAAACGACCCTCGGCGGTTGCCAGGGCGGCACGACGCTGAGATTCTGCGCCGAACTCGTCGAGGTCACGACGGCTGATGTTGTATTCATCGGCGATCATCTCCGCGCCCACACCCTGAGGAGGGAGGCCGGTGTCGGCGTAGCGGTCCTGCATGGACTGAGGGAATGCGAAGCCCAAGTCGGGGACAACGCTTGCACCCATGGGCGTGCGGGTCATGACTTCGACACCAGCGGCGACAACCACGTCGTAGGCGCCAGCCATAACACCCTGTGCGGCAAAGTGGATGGCCTGCTGGCTTGATCCACACTGGCGATCGACGGTGGTCGACGGGACGGACTCTGGCCAACCAGCAGCGAGCACGGCGTTGCGGCCGATGTTCAGGGCTTGCTCACCGACCTGCATGACACAACCCATGACGACATCGTCGACGATGGCTGGATCGATGCCGTTGCGGTCGACGAGGGCCTTCAGTACGTGGGCTGCCAGGTCAGCTGGATGCCACTCAGAGAGTTGACCGTTGCGCCTGCCAGCCGGGGTGCGGACAGCATCGACGATGACTGCTTCTTGCATTACTTGTCTCCTGTTTCAGGTGAACTGGTTTTGGATTGGGTTTTCGTTTCATCAACTGCGGCGACGGCGTTGGCCGACATGCGCAGCAGTAGATCTGCGAGTTGGTGGCGTTCTTCGCGGGTTATTCCGACGCGCACTCGTTTGCGGAGTTGCTCGTCGATACTCACGATCTCCACCGCTACATCCGCACCATGAGCGGTGTTTTCAACGAGCCACACTCGGCGGTCGTCGGGGTCAGGGGCACGTTGCACAAGTCCCCGCTTCTCGAGCTGGTCAACAAGAGAACCGGTGGCAGCTCGGCCAAGCACCAACGCCGCTGCGAGCTGGGTCTGGTTCATTGGGCCGTTTTCGGCGATGTATCCAACGAGCGATGCTTGCGACAGGTTGAGATTTAGTGGCTCGAAGCAGTTGTCGTACGCAAGCCTGATATCGCGCGCAGTGCTCATCATCGTTGTTTCGATGCGCTGCCACGGAGGAGCGTTAAGTGCGTGCGGTGCCGGAGTTGCCATATACGAAGAGTCGGACCAGGTGGCGTCGTTACTGTATGCCCCAAGAACGTATGGGATCATACAGTCTGATGCCAGACAACCAACCCGCGACGTGGGACGCAGCGATGAGGACGCAGCGATGAGGACACAAAATGTTATGGACTGAGGGCCCTGGTGAACGCCATTATGGGTGAACCGGGTCGCTAATCGTTTCCCCCACGGTGGCAACGATCAGACCGACACCCACAAGCAACAAGACACCCAGGATCACCGACGAGGCCCCGAGTCCAAACGCATCGGCAACCACCCCGACGAGCAACGGCCCGACCATCTGCCCACCATCCTGGACTGCGCTGAAACCAGCAATGAACTGACTCGGTGATTCTCTTGGCGCCAAGTCTGAGGCCAAGGTCATCATCGTGCCAGAGCTCAAACCATTTCCAACACCGATGAGTGCACCAGCGATCACTACGCCAGTGGCTGTCTCGACCACACCCAATACGAAAAGCCCAATCGCCATCAATATGAACGCCGGGCCGATTGCTCGCAGCCGACCGAATCGGTCCATGATCCAGCCAGCGACCGGAAACAACATCAGGTCGGCACCCATGCCAATAGCCACAATTACGCCGACGGCTGTTGGGCTTACTTCGAGCGCAGCAGCGACCAACGGCAAAAGGACAGAGCGGCCTCGTCGGGCAGCCATGATCAGGAATGGGCCGCTTGCGGACAAGAGCAGTATCCGTCGGTGCTGACGAAGAGCACGAAGCAGCCCGACTGCGTGTCGTTCCGGGACAATGTCGGAAGCAGAAGTGCATCGTGCTCCCCTTGCTAGAGGCAACAGTCCAGCAGCGGTCACGGCTGCGGCGATAAGGAACGTGGCGTTGAACCCGATCTGGTCGACGAGCACACCGCCGGTGAGCGGACCCACGAAGCTGCCGAACCTACGTATGCCACCCATCATGGAGTTCGCTCGCCCCCGCCCACGGGCTGGCACCGATCGGGTAATGGTCGTGAGCGACGCAAGCCGCATCGCAGTGGCAGCAGCCCCAACAGCGAGCTGCAACGTTGTGAGAGCTACTGGATTGCTGCTCGTCGCCGTGAGGCCGATCGCTACCGCTGCGAGCACAAGCGAGATAGCGATGGTCCTGCCTTCGCCGAAGCGGGCGATAGCGCCGCCGCTTGGGATGGCCCCGGCGAACGACCCGAAACCTGCGGCCGCCAGCACCACCGAGGTCGCAGTGAAGGACAACCCGACCTCAAGCAGATACAGAGGAAGTGCCACAAGCAAGATGCCAAGACCCAAGGCCACTGCTGTCCACGGTGCGTAGACGCCCGGGATCAAGCTGCGCAACGCCGATGACCCTCGCTCGTGCTCCGGCTGAGTCAGCGGCTTCATTGCCTCGACCCTACGAGCTAGCGATCATCGCGAACGCTTCAACCGGAAATCAGGTGAACGAAATCAGGTGAACGTGAGCGTGTCGGGGCTTGAGGATGTCTGGGCTTGAGGATGTCTGGGTCTGGACCACGACCATGCGCGAGGATGTGTGCGTGGATGACGTGTACATGGATCGACCCACCGCGGTTGAGTTGCTCGAGGTCGTGGCGCAGACGTTAAGTGCGACTGTCGTACCTGCGACCGCTCCCCATGCTCAGCATCAAGCGCGGGTCGCCGCAAACCTGTGCCGCATCATCGGCCGCGAGTTGGCAGCGGGTGAACCATCCGCAACTTCATTTCCTGATTCGCTCCTCGAAATCGACGACGCTGCCGAGGCAACCGCCTATGCAGACGTCCTCGAACTCGTGCGCAGCAAGCTCGCGGTGGTCAAGCCGGGGTACGACACCCATGGCGCTGCGCAAGAGCACGACATCATCGCGTAACGGCACCGGACCATCTTGCGTCCTATGCTAGAGGGATGGTCATCGCCCTCATTGTCATTCTCGTTATTGTTGCGCTTCTCATCGCCTTTGTTGTCTCTGCGTATAACAAGCTGGTCAAGTTGCGCGAACGGGCGGTCAATGCGTTCGCCCAGATCGATGTGCAACTCGAGCGGCGCCATGACCTAATCCCCAACCTTGTCGAAACAGTCAAGGGGTATATGGGACACGAGCGCGAAACACTCGAAGCAGTCATTGCGGCCCGGGCCTCTGCCACCCAAGCCCGTATCGAGGTCAACGGCGACCCACAGAATATGGAAGCCATGGCCAAGATGGCCAGCTCTGAAGGCGCTCTCGGAGGCGCACTTGGCCGCCTCCTTGCCGTGGCCGAGGCGTACCCCGATCTCAAGGCCAACCAGAACATGGCCCAACTCACCGAAGAACTCACAACAACCGAGAACAAGATTGCGTTCGCCCGCCAGAACTACAACGATCAGGTCAACAATTACCAGACCTACAAGCAGACGTTCCCACCGGTAGTAATCGCAAACAGCTTCAACTTCAAGGACAGCGCATACCTCGACCTAGGCGACGACGAGAAGAGCCACAAGCGGGCCAACATCGAAGTTTCGTTCGGCGACGACGGACCAACGACCGACGGCTGAACTGGCACACGCTCTACCGAGTCGTGTAACCCATGGACTTTCAAACCCATCAAGACGA
This sequence comes from Acidimicrobiaceae bacterium, assembly GCA_003485885.1. GTDB lineage: Bacteria > Actinomycetota > Acidimicrobiia > Acidimicrobiales > UBA10347 > UBA10347. Next base: position 6,897 of record DNHM01000268.1, on the reverse strand, counting down.
GGCAAAACAAGGCACGTTCAAGCTGGTGCTGCTGTTCTCTGCTGGCGTGGTGGCAATCATTGCGTTGGTATCGGCATTACTTACGGTTGTGTTGGCATATACGACTAGCGAGATCGACCCCCTTGCTGCCATTGCCATCGCTGCGCCGGCGACATTGCTTGGAGTCGGCGGCGCTTCGCTGGCCAAGTCAGCCCAGATCAAGAGTGGTGGCGGTTCCTACGTTGCGACTTCCATGGGCGGGCGATCGGTCGACTTCAACACTCTCGACCCGGCCGAGAAACAACTCAGCAATGTGGTCGAAGAGATTGCCATTGCGTCGGGCATGGCTGTTCCCGCGGTATTCGTGCTCGACAACGAACCTGGCATCAACGCGTTCGCTGCCGGGTGGAGCCCTGACAACTCCGCGATCGGCGTGACCCGAGGCGCGTTACAGCACCTCACTCGGGCCGAGCTCCAAGGTGTCATCGCGCACGAATTCGCACATATCCGCAATGGCGACACCAAAATCAAGACCAGGATTATTGGCTGGGTCTTCGGCATCGCCATCTTGACCGTGCTCGGCCGCATCTTGCTTGAGTCAATCTGGTTTGCTCCTCGGCGGCGACGAAGCAACAACAAGGACGACAACGGCATCGTGTTTGCGATGATGGCTGCCGGTATTGGCCTGTTGATCATTGGGTCGGTCGGAACATTGTTTGCCCGCATGATTCAGGCCGCGGTCTCTCGGCAACGAGAGTTGTTGGCCGACGCGTCTGCAGTGCAGTTCACCCGCAACCCCGATGGTCTGGGTGAAGCACTCAGCAAGATCGGCGGTATGGCCGGTGAGAACAAGATTCGGTCCGCCCATGCCGTTGAAGCCGGTCATCTGTTTTTCAGTTCACCGATGACAAGCGCCTTTGCCACTCACCCGCCACTCAAGACTCGTATCTCGCGCCTCATGCCCAGTTGGGATGGCACCTTCCACGAACCGGCCCCCGAAGTCGCTTCGCCAGTGCAGGCTCCGAACCAGGACCACGCGGCAGGATGGGGTACCAACTCTGGACAGATGCTTCCCGGGCAGGCTGGCCTCCCGGGCATGCCTGCCAACAAGGCGCTGCCGTTCGACCCGGCACTCCTTCTCGGCGGAATCATGGCCTCGGGCCAAACTTCGCCGGCTGAATCGTCTCCCAACGTCGCGCCCCCACAGGACCTGTCGGGGCCACACGATATGTCAGCACCCCAAGCGGCCGGCGCCCAGTCGTATCAGCCGCCGCACTTTGACGGCCCAAACGACGACCACATCAGTTATGCCCGAGAGTTGCTCGCCCGGATCCCCGAAGAGACCCAGAACTACCTCCACACCCGGGGAGGAGCGGTGGCATCGGTACTGGGCCTACTCGTTTCAGACGAACCGGTCCAACGGGAGAAAGATCTTGCATACGCGGCATCGGCCACAGGTCTCGAGCCGTCCTACCTCGAGGCAGCGAGCCAAGTAATCAGCAAGCTCGACCGGCCGCTCCAACTGCCGGCGATCGATATCGCGCTGCATTCGATACGAGAAACACCGTGGGAGTTCCAGGAGACCCTGCGTCACACGGTCCTCACGATCGAGAGTTCGCATCCACAACAGGACTTGTTCCGGTGGATGTTACGTCGTGTCATGCTGCGTCACCTCGATGATCAGCGTGACACTGGTTCGTCAAAGCACGACCTGAAGTTCGAGAATCTCGAGGCCGAAGCGATCACCGTTTTGGCCGCGATTGCCTGGTTCAACAGTTCGGGCATCGAGTGGGCCCCGGGTGCATTCACCGCTGCGTTGGTCGCCTGCAACCTTGCCCCACGTGATCTTCCGGCCGTCGACACTCTGTCGGTAGCCGAAGTCGACACTGCGCTCGATCGGTTGTCGCGACTCACGCTCGCCGGGCGCAAGACATTCGTTACCGGTGCAATGGCCATTGTGGCCCACGACGCAACCACGACTGCCGACGAAGCCGAACTCATCCGAGTTGTCGCCGACGCCGTCCGCCTGCCTGTGCCTCCTCTACTGCCAGTCTGAGCCGCTCTGCCACACTGTGTCCATGGCATCGATCACCAACGAGACGCTCAGCCGATACCTAAGCGACGAACTCGACGCCGTCGTGGCCACCTCGAATCTGTCACCGGTTACGGCAGGGGCTCGGCGGATCAATGTGCTCTTCGACGCAACGATCGACGGAACCGACCGGGCGCTGTGTATCACCCAGCTCCCAAACGAGGGTGAAGCGTTTCGTTCCATTCCCGACGAGGTCCAATGGCTGAACCTTGCGCACCGTGCTGGCATGAACGTCGCCGAAGTGGTTGGGTGGAGCGACGACGCCTCGATCCTGGGCGGCCCATTCTTCATCACCCAGCAGATCTCTGGGGTCACCATCCCTAAGCGGGTTGTCGAATTATGCGCGGACACTCCCGGGTTGGGTGCAACGGTGGCTTACCAGATCGGCGAGTCGCTGGCGCGGCTGCACGTACGCAGCATCGACGAGGTTCCTGCCGACGTCGAACGCCCACCTGGCACCGCTGTCGACGCCGCCCTTGCCTGGATCGACGAAGGAATGTCCGAACTGCTGCAACGCTCTCCTGCTTTTGAGCTCGTCGTCCGGTGGCTGACCCATAACCAACCGTCGCCGGTAGCCGTTACGCCCATCCACGGCGACACCCGCAACGGCAACATCATTGTGAACGAGACCGGACTCGGCGCCATTCTTGATTGGGAGACCGCTCATATTGGTGAGCCCTTCGAAGACCTGGCATGGCTGGCGCAACGCATGTGGCGAGCCCGTAACGACTCACTTGAGATCGGGGGCTTCGCCAATCGGAGCGATCTTCGCCGTGGCTATGAAGCGGGCGGTGGCGAGTGGAGTGACGAACGTTTCCACTGGTGGAAGGTCTACCGGTGTGTGTGGTGGGGACTGGGGCTCGCACGCCAAGGTCGTCAACATCTCGACGGCACCTTCCGTTCCGTGATCATGGCAGCGAGCGGCCGTCGGGTTGCCGAACTCGAATGGGACGCACTCTGCCTCATCGACCCTGCGAACCAGGCTGCCTAACGGTTCTCACGCTGCCAACGGTCGAGGCTCTTTTGCCCACAAAGGGCGACTATCTGCGGACCGGACGCATCCCCCACACGAATTGTTTACCTCCCCAGGGGAAGTAACTTTTCGCCTTAGGGGCGCAGCAGGACCTTGCCGGTCGTGTGGCGACCTTCCAGCAGTTCGTGTGCCTCGACGGCACTCGCGAGTGGCAGTTCAAGACCGATGCGAACATCGAGGTCGCCCGCAGCGATCCAGCCAAACATCTCGTCGGCGCGCGTTTGCAGCTCACCTGGCTCGGCGATGTAGTCGAACAGGCTGGGGCGGGTCACGAACAGTGACTTGCCTGCGCTCGCTGCGATAGGTGTGATGGCAGTAACGGGGCCCGATGCATTGCCGAACGTGGCCATGACGCCACGGCGTCGCAGCACTCGCAGGCCGCCGTCGAAGGTGGTGGCACCGACACCGTCGTACACAACATCGATGGCGTTCGGGCCTGCAATCTGCTCGATGGCTTCAGCGAAGTCGACGTGGCGGTACATGATCACATGGTCGGCACCAGCCCCTCTGGCTAACTCGGCTTTCTCGTCGGTGCCGACGGTTGCGAAGACCTCGGCGCCTCGCATCTTGGCCATCTGTACGAGCAGCAGGCCAACACCACCCGCAGCAGCGTGCACGACACACTTGTCGCCTTGTTGCAGCGCGTAGGTGCTGTCGACCAGGTAATGAGCGGTGAGCCCCTGCAGCATTGCGGCCGCAGCGACATCGTCGCTGACGCCGGCGGGGACGGCAACCGCCGACGCTGCCGGCATGGCGACCTGTTCGGCATAACTGCCAATAGCACCGGTCCACGCCACCTTGTCGCCGACACTCCACTGGCTGACGTCGCTGCCCACAGCCGAGACAGTGCCTGAACCTTCGAGGCCAGGAGTGAAAGGTAGGGGCATGTCATAGAGCCCTGACCGGTGGTAGGTGTCGATGTAGTTCACGCCGGCAGCGCCGACCGTGACGACGATGTTGTCCGCCGCGGCAGTCGGCTCATCGACTTCCTCGAAACTCATAACTTGAGGGCCACCGGTCTCACCAATTCGAATCGCATGCATGCGCGGACTGTAATCGCTTCGTGCAACAAACTGCATGTGCAGTCGCCTATCGCCCACCATCTGGTGAGTGGCCAAACGAACCTTTCTTGCCCGCCTGAGAAACCGCTCGAGATCCCGCCAAGAAGATGGAGCGGTCTGGCATGATGCGAAGTGATGACTGCGAATAGTCCCACACCTGGCAACACCGGCGCGGCTGGCATGTTGCTCGACCAACTTGTCGAGGCCGAGAAGGCATACCGATCGGGCGAGCCGATCATGAGCGACGACGAGTTCGATGAGCTGCGCGATCAGCTGGCAGCACTCGATTCTGACCGGGCCGATGTCGAGTCATTCCTGAACTCTGTCGCTGGCGGCCAGGAGTTGGGCGACGTTCCCCACCCAATCAGGATGTTGTCACTCGGCAAGGTCACCACCGACGACGAGCTCACGAAGTTCATCGACCGGGTAGGTGCGGACACCGCCCTGATCGTGACCCCCAAACTCGATGGCGTGGCGCTCGCTGTCAGGTACGTCGGCGGAACCCTCGACGACGTGATCACTCGCGGCAATGGAGAACTTGGCACCTCGGTCATCCACAACAGCGACCTGATCGCCAATCTCCCAATCACGCTCCCCCAGCCTCTCGACATCGAAGTCCGAGGCGAGGTCGTGATGACCCACGAAGACCTTGCGGTCGCGTCGGCCAATCGGGGCACGCCGTTCGCTAACCGTCGCAACCCCATCGGGCCGACCCTGAACCAGGCGACCAAAGACCGCACGTACGAATCGCCTATGCGTTTCGTTGCCTTCTCGATCGCAGCGTCCGCAAACGATTCGCTCGTCGATGACTTCTTCGCACTCGCCGACCTCGGTTTCATGGTCGTGGCCGACGAACCTCAACTCGCACCGCTGACAGCCATCTTCGACACCGCTCCAATCAGCGCAGCATCCTTACGAGCCCATATCGACACGATTGGTGTTGTTATGGCCGACGTCGACTTTGACTACCTGCTCGACGGGGCCGTCATCGCTGTCAACAACCGAGCGATGCGGGAACGACTCGGCGAAGGCAGCCGCATTCCGCATTGGGCGATTGCCTTCAAATTCCCGTCCGAGACGGCTCTCGGTGTGCTCGACCGCATCGAGAACGCGGTCGGCAAAACCGGCGCAATCTCGTACACCGCTGTGCTCCTAGAACCGGTCCAGCTCGCTGGCACCGCCGTCGAACGAGCATCACTGCACAATCCCGCAATCATCAGAGCACTCGATGTTCGCATTGGCGACACCGTTGTCGTCACGAAACGCAATGAGATCATTCCCCAGATCGTCGAGGTCGTGCTCAGCGAACGCCCGGCCGACTCGGTCCCCTACGAAGACACGCAGATCTGCCCGAACTGTGGTGAACCTCTGGACTTCTCGGCTGCCCGTCCGAAGTGTTTGAGCCCCACGTGTTCGCTGGGTTCCCGTTTGGCCAGCGCGGCCAGTCGCAATGGTTTCGACTGGGACGGTGTAGGCAAGATCGCGTTGCAGAAGGCCGTCGATGCCGGACTGGTGGACAATCTGGCCGACGTGTTCGCGCTGAACGCCGAGGCCTGGGCCACTCTCGAAGGCATCACCGACTCGTCGACCAAGATCGTCGACATCATCGCTGCCTCGCTGAAGACAACCCGCCTCGACCATGTACTCGGCTCGCTTGGGATTCGATTCGTAAACCGGACCTTCGCCCGCCGATTAGCCGAACACTTCGGCTCGCTCGAAGCAATCCGAGCGGCTGACTTCGACACCCTGCTCCAAGTCGACGGCATCGGTGATGGCCGAGCCGAAGCCATCGTCGCCGACCTCGACGCCCTCTCCCCCGTCCTCGACCGACTCGCCGAGCTCGGCCTCGAACCAATGCCAATGCCCGAAATCGAGGTCGCCGAAGGAGCCCCGTTCTCGGGACACAAGGTGCTCGTCACGGGCACGCTGCCTGGCGGTATGAAACGCGATGAGGCAAAGGAAGCGGTGCGCACTTTGGGTGGCGACCCGGCATCCTCGGTGAGCGCCAAGGTCACTCGTTACGTGATCGGCGAGAGCGCCGGCCAAGCCAAGGTCGACAAAGTCGACGCGTTGGTCGCAGCCGATCCCGAGCGATACCTGGTACTGACCGGCGAAGAGTTCATCGCTCTCCTCGCTGACAGCTAGCTCACCCTCATCCGCCCGAGATGATCTTGTTTTCTCGTGTGCTCGTCACGATTCCTAACAGGTCGGCGCTCGATGCCAACCGTTCCCCGACGTTCTCACCTGGTTGAGCAACGCCTGGCGTCACGTTATCGCCGCGCTTTTCGGCAAGTTTTTCGGCGAGTTCGACCATCTTCATATCGGGTTCGGATATCGCCGTTGCCTTCGTGTGGCGAAACCTGCGAACGAGAGCGTCGAAGATGAAAATTCTGCCAATCGAACAACCCACCGTTTGGGACCACGAGTTCGAGCGAAGCCAGCGTGGCTATGCATCGATAATGGCGTAGACCTCGATCTCAACGGTCATCCGAGGATCGACCAACTTGGCGACTTCGACCATGGTCGACACCGGCCGCACGTCATCAAAGAGCTCGAGGTGTGCCCGTGCGACCTGTTGCATGTCCCGGTCGATGTCGGTCACATAGATCACGGTGCGCACCACGTCTGCGGATCCGGCGCCGACTTCGGACATCGCAGTAGTAATGATCCCGAGCGCGGAAACTGCCTGTTCGTACGTATCGGTGCCATCGAGCGCATCCATCGCTGCGCAC
>DNHM01000480.1 GCA_003485885.1 Acidimicrobiaceae bacterium | reverse complement strand
TGAAAGTCGCCGTACCATTTGTCGACACCGTCGCTGATGATCATGTCATCGCGAGCAGCTAGTTCTGAATTGACGGCGATGGTTGCATCTGCGTTTGTCATGGTTTCCTCATCGTTCGCCGACGCCGAGTTGCTTCTCGAGGCGCTGGCTGTACTTGGACATGGAGTAAGAGCCGATCCAATAGATCAGGCAAATGAAAAGTAGACCCTCGCGCTTGACGCCAAGGAACTCGGTTTGGCCGGGAATGTTGCTGTTAGCAACACGGAGGAAGTCGGTAAGACCCACAATGGAAAGCAGCGATGTTTCCTTGAAGGTGGCAATAACTGCGCCGACCAGGGGTGGAATCGAGACCCGAAGTGCCTGGGGCAAGATGATGAACCCGGTTCGTTGGACTGTCGTAAGACCAAGTGCATCACTGGCCTCGTATTGACCTTGGCGCACGGCCTGCAAACCACCACGAATGTTCTCTGCCAGATATGCGGCCGAGAAGAGTGTGAACGCAATACCCGCCGATGCCAGGGCTGCGAGATCCATACCTTCGGGCAGGAAGAACTCGACGAACACGGCAAAGAAGAACAGGATGGTGATGAACGGGATACCGCGCACGACTTCGATGTAGATGGTGGACATCACCCGAAAGAGCGGCATACGCGAGGTGCGTCCGAGTGCCAGGATCACACCGAGCGGGAACGAGAAGATCATCGTGAAGACCGCAATGTAGATCGTGACGACAAAGCCGCCAGCGAACTGGTCGGGAGCCGCAACGGTCTCGGCCGTGTTGATCATGGTTGCCAGATAGTGGACGATGACCATTGCGCCCATCCAGCCCCAGACGGACCGCAGCCGTTGACGAGCGTCGCCTGCGAAGTTGTGGGCAGCCAAGGCGGCCAAGGCGAGCAGCAGGAAGCTAATACGAGCCTTCTGGAGCATGGCGTACCAACCGAAGAACGCCGCGACCCAGTTGAAGACCGCTATACCCATCAACGCAGTTGCGATCAGTCGACCTCGTTCGCCAATTGCGGGGTTGGTGAGTATCCACATGATGAGTCCACCGCCGACCATGAAGGCCAGGGCCATGGGGATGTCGGTCGACCAGACGTGGGCCCAGTCAAGGTCAGGGTCTCGTAGGATGACGAAGTAGGTGACAAAGGGTGTCAACAGCGCAGAGAAGCCAATCAGAACCCGAGTCAGACCTGCCCGTTCTGTCCTGACAAGCGCTCGGCCGGCAACATAGGCGAGCACCAGCACGAACCACAGAATGGTCCACGGGATGCGAGTGGTCGATGCGACCAGCCGATCGGGTTCAGAAATGAGAATGCCAGCGTCGTCTCGCCCATAGTGGCCCCATTGGTACCACCACACCGATGAGATGAAGAGCCCGAGGAAACCAAACGTCAGCGGAATTGCCGGAATGAAGGTTGTTCGTCGCTTCATGTCGCCGAAGCCAAACCACAACGCCGACCCGATTCCGAGTGCGAACACGGCGATGATCCACCACCAGCCACGGTCGGACATGGCGCTACCAAACGATTCGCGCAGCAGCAGAGGGCTTTCGCCTTCAGCGAGGAGTGAGACACCCTCGTCGTCTCTGATCAGAAGCAGCCCGGTTTCAGATCGAGCGATTGGGCTGCCGTCGGGGAAGGACCAACGAGCCAAACCATCGGCATCCTTAAGCACCGAGGGTTCGCGAAGCAAGATGCCAACCACAAGTGACAGGCCAACACTATAGAACCACATGCTGATGCGCTTGATCGAGAAACCTCGTCCGATAGACTTCATTAGCCCCATCGACATACCAGAGAGCACCAGCACGATGCCGAGGGTGATCCATATACGGTGATATTGGCTAGCCGGATACGAGAAGGTAAACAGACCTCGCAGGTTGACCCGGACGCCCTCCCATCTACGTTCTTCGCTGAAGACGAAGTTCAAGATCTGGCGATACGCGAAAAGCGTGAGCAGCGAGAAGAAGACCGTCAAGAACGCATTCGGAATCGATGAGAAGAGGTTCTTCTTGACCCATTCTCCGAACGGCAGGCTCGGTTCATCTGGTCGTTTCGCGTCTTCGGCGGCGACGTTTGCTAGCAGCTCAGCTGTCGCCTCGTCGAGGCGTTCTGTTCCCATCACCATGTCAGCGCTCTACGATCTTGAGACGAACATTGAAGAAGTTGACGACCACACTGATCGTCAGAGAGCAGGCCAGATAGAACAGCATCCAGATCATGAATACCTCGAGCGATCTGCCCGTCTGGTTGAAGATCGTTTGACCTACCTGCACCACATCGCTGTAACCGACGGCAATCGCAAGCGATGTGTTCTTTGTCAGGTTCAGGTATTGATTTCCTAGTGGTGGCAAACTCACCCGGAATGCTTGGGGCAAGATGATGCGGCGCAGCATGGTTGAGCGTCGTAAGCCAATCGCTTGCGCGGCTTCGGTTTGGCCCTTTGGCACCGCCAGAATGCCGCCGCGGACGATCTCGGCGATGAATGCCGACGTGTAGAGCACGACACCAAAGAACAGCGCCGCAAATCCCTGGCTGAAGTTGAGGCCGCCGGGACCTACGTTGGCGAAGTTGCCGCGTTTCTCGATATCGGGGCGGGCAGCATCGATTGGCCAGTCCTCGCGCCAGTTACCTCGGCCATCACCGAACTTGTCGGCGGCGACTTCAAAGAAGTCGCGGGAGGAGTTAATTATCCAACTGGCGAGACCCGGCCAGATCACCAGGAAGACGAGTGATGCGAGTACCGCGCTAACCCCGGCAAAGATCATGCGGAACCAGTCATCGTCGGTCAGCTGGGCAAGGCCAGCCGGGGTGCGACGATTGTCGAGGAACCGTTTGATCCAAAGGGCAGCGCCCATGACGGCCAGACCAGACAGAATCAGTTGCAGCGCGACCTCGGGCACGTTGGGGATAGCCCGGGAAAGAGGGCCGAAGATAGCGTCGCCAACCCAGCCGAAGATGGGGTGCAGGAACCAGCCGATGAACCCGAAGGAAGCGATAACTCCGACAAAGTTAAGAACCGGGTAGGTCTCGTGGCCAGTGGCGTCGCGCACCGCATTGCGCTTGTTCATCAACCATCGACCGACGATTGCACCGGCAAGGATGAAGATCATCCACTGATAGAACCCGTCGGCGATGTGTACGCGCGGAATCGATAGGCCCTTGTTGGAGACATGTACCCAGCCGTTAATGGGGCCTTGGCTAAGCTCCCCGGTAACGGGGTCAACGTTGCGCCCGAAGTCGCCGAGTTGGCCCAGGGTGAAGAACAGCAAGAAGATATGGACCAGTAGCGGAATATTGCGCATGTATTCGATGAAGGCGCTGGCCACCTTGGCAACGATCCAGTTACTGGACAGTCGTGAGATACCAATCAGCACACCCAGAATTGTCGCCAGCGCGATCCCGGCAACCGAGAGCCGGATCGTATTGACCATGCCAACCCAGAGGGCTCGGCCACCGGTGTCGGGAGCATTGTCGATGCCGTCGCCGATGCTGAAGTCAGGGTTGACATTCAGGAAGTCAAAACCGGTGTTAATACCCTTGGCTTTGAGGTTGTCACCAGCCTCGCCAACCAGGAAGATCATGGCAAGGATAACGGCGATGAGTGTCACCACCTGCACGATCCATTTGACGACGGTCGCGTCTCGATAGAACGGTGGTTTGGCAGCCGCTGTGGCGGCCAAGGATGATTCTGCGGTGTCTGTCACCCGTGCTTCCCCCCAAGGAATTACTTACAGACGGTGGCAGGAGGGCTGAAACTTGCCAGGCAGGCTTCAGCCCTCGAGTCACCGCCCCGAACCGGTTACCCGATCCGAGACGCTGGTAAACAGTTAGTTAGCGGGCTGGCGGTGGGTACATGAGACCACCATTGGTCCACAGGTCATTGACCGAGCCTTCGAGCTGCAGACCGAGTGGAGCCAGGTGACGTGCCCACAAGTCGCTGTAGTTACCGACCTGCTTGATGACCTGGTAGAAGGCGTCGGGTGCGAGACCCATTGCCGACTGGACTTCACCGTCGCCACCAAGGAGGCGACCGAGTTCGCCGTCGGCGCCCACGAAGTCGTCAACATTGCTCTGGTTTACGCCGTACTCGTCGGCGATCAGCATGGCAAAGACCGTCCAGTTGACTGCGTCAGCAAAGCGTGACTGGTTCTGGCCATATGTTGGGCCGAGGGGCTCCTTCGAAATTGGAGCACCGGGGAAGATGGCCCACTCTTGGTCAGCTGGCTGTTGCTCAGCCTTACGACCAACGAGACCTGAACCATCAGTAGTGATGATGTCACAGCCACCGTCGATGAAGTTCTGGGTAACGATGTCGAAGTCTTCGAAGGTGTTCAGCGTGATTTCGATACCAAGTAGGTCAGCCGCTTCTGCGATGTTCTTCTCAGTGGTCGTACCTGCGTTGGTGCAGACAACCGCACCATCAATGTCGGCCACGGTGCTGTTGGACGAGAAGCCGTCGCCCACGCGAGCCATGAGCTGCTGGCCGTCGAAGTAGGTCGTTGGACCGAAGTCCATACCGACGTCGCTGTCGCGGCTCTGAGTCCAGGTGGTGTTGCGGTGAAGTACGTCAACCTCGCCAGTCTGAACGGCGGTAAAGCGCTCAGCAGCGGTAAGAGGAACGATGTTCAATGCGTCCTGGTCGCCGAGGATGGCGGCGGCGGTAGCACGGCAGAAGTCAGAGTCGAAGCCCTGGTAGATACCGTTTGAGTCAGCAACAGCAAAACCGATTGATACGGTCGAAACACCGCAGTTGAGTTCGCCTCGTGCCTGGATCTGCTCGAGAAGATCATCGCCCTGTGTCAGTTCAACGTCGTCTTCGGCATCGTCAGCGTCGTCGGCAGCATCGCTGCTGTCGTCCGCCTGAGCGGTGTCGTCTCCTGTGGTTGCGGTGTCGCCTTCGCCGTCGCTGCTGCTACCGCAAGCGGTGGCAAGGAGCGCGAACGCGAACACGAGCGCAAGAAGCTGTGAAAGCTTGCTCTTGTTGTTCATTTATCCCTCCGGATATCCCGTGTCGACATGTGTCGAGAGTCACAGGTTTGTGGTCGGAGGGAACTGTACTCCAGTCGGGCTCGAATTGGTGCAGAGTCCCTTAGCAGAAACGATCGTAACTTAGAAATTGCACTGCGGTAATATTCGTCATGCTTCGGTTTGTAGGAGACAAACAGAACGCACATGAAACGTTTTGAGAACAAGGTTGTCGTTATCACGGGGGTGTAAACGGTATTGGCAGGGCGTGTTGTTTTCCGTGTAGTTTCGAGGTTACAGCAGTGGTTGTTGATGACGTGACGGCAACAGCTGGACCAGCGACCGCTCGTGAGCAAGGAGTACCGTCGGCGGTTGTGACAGAACAACAGCAAGACGCAATCTTCACACTTTTGGTCGACGGTGTTGACTTCGGCGAAGGCCCGAGGTGGCGAGATGGCGCACTCTGGTACAGCGACTTCTATCAG
>DNHM01000161.1 GCA_003485885.1 Acidimicrobiaceae bacterium | reverse complement strand
GCAGCGGCTGCGTTCATCGGTACCGAGTTCGTCATGGCCCCCTCGGGTGGCGAGCGCAACCGGTTGATCTCGATGTATATCGCAATCGCTGCAGCCGTCTTTGTTGTCGGCCTCGCGCTGGTTGCGTTGACCCGAAGGTCGTTGAACCAGCGGATCCTGGCGGTGAGTATCGCGGGGCCGTTGGTTGTTGGTCTGACCACGATCTGGGGGGCGTCGTCGATGTTCACCTCGTCGCACGACACCCAGTTCGTCATCATCTTGACTGCACTGGCCACAGCTCTTGCCGCTCTGCTCGTAAACCTGCTGAGCAGCCCGTTGTTGCGCGACCTGCGCCGTATCTCGGAAGCAGCCAAGATCGTGGGCGAAGGAGACTTGTCGGCGCGCACCGGTATTGATCGAAGCGACGAGCTCGGCGAACTTGGGTACACCTTTGACTCGATGGCTGAGAAGATCGAACAGGCTGCCACCGAACGTAAACGGCTCGAAGGCGAACGGCAGTTCATGTTGTCGTCGCTCAGCCATGATGCTCGGACGCCGTTGACCGCAATGCGGGCTGCGGTCGAAGCGTTGCAGGACGGCATGGCCCCAGACCCGGTCCGATACCTGGACTCGATCGAACACGATCTGCGCTCCATCGAGGCAATCGTCGAGAACCTGTTTGTGATCGGCAAACTCGACGCCGACCAACTCTCCCTCCATATCGAAGCACTTGATCTGGTCGAGGTCGCTGCGCTTTCCGTGATCGCGATAGAGCCGCTCGCGAAGAAACACGACGTGTCGGTGGTCGTCGAGGTCGACGGGCCAGTCCAGGTCAAGGCGGCCCGAGCCGAGACCGAACGCATGATCAATAACCTGTTGACCAACTCGATCCGTCACTCACCACCCGGAGGCACGGTCCGGGTGATCATCGAGGCAGATCCCCTTCCGACCTTGTCGGTTTGCGACGACGGTCCCGGTTTTCCCGAGGAGTTCGTTGACAAGGCGTTTGATCAATTTGAGCGGGCAGACGTGGCGCGGACTCGAGCGCACGGTGGCGCTGGTCTTGGACTAGCTGTGGTGCGCGGCCTGGCCGAGGCGCAAGGTGGTCGGGTGTGGGCGAAGCCTGGGCCTGGTGGTCGAGTGACGTTTGAGTTGCCGGCTGGTGTTTAGTCAGTTCTTTTGACCGGTCCAGGTGGGTTGGGCGCCGCCCTTCACCGCGCCTTCGCTGGCGCTCGCTCTCTGTTCGTGACAGCTCCGAGGTGGGCGCTTCGCTGCTCAGATGCGGCTGCGAGCAGCACCCGACCCACCTTCCCCTGCCTGGCGGGGACCCCGAGGGTTTTGTGTGGGGCGCTCGCAGGACTCGCTTGACTGCAGCAGGTCGTAGGGCGGGCCTCGTTCGGTGGTGGCTCCACGCTCGGTGAAGCCCAGCCGACTCTCGCCATGGGTCCAGCCACCACCAAGCGAGCCCTGCGAGCGCCCCAAAAACCACCAACAACCTGCGGGGCAGGTAGGTAGGGCCGGGAGGGTGTGGGGTCTGTTTGGAGGGAGCCTCTGAGCAGGGCGCCCCAGCGCCCGTCAGCGAAGTAGCGAGTGGAGAACAGGCACCGGACCCGAGAGGACCGATGAGATAAAGGTAAACCTCAAACGAGACGAAAGCCCTCCAGGTTCACCACTCGCTGCAGGTGCACTCGACCGTTTGGTCCATGGCTTGCCATTTGAATTTGACAGGTGCGGACAGGGTGCCGCAGCCGGTGCATTCCACCGCGAAACCAGCGGTGATGGTCACGACGCGAACAGGCGACTCGCCGGTCGAAAGGCGCTTCTTCTTCGCCTTGGGTTTCGCGAGCTCTGGCATGGGGAGCTTTTCGATTTCGAGATACACCGGCGCGTCTTCAGGTTTTTCCTGCGGGGTGTCTGGCACACGTTCGCCAACCCAGGTATGCAGCCACGTGTGTTCGCTCCACATCAGATAGTTGAGCCGGGCATACATGGCTTCGGTGCCGATGTCTCGCTCAAGATCCCGAGCCACGTTGCTATCGCCATCGTCGCCTTTGATGATGTCCCAACGGTCGCTCTCGACCGTCATGATCCTGGTCGAGTTCACGCGGATTGGGTCGACCACGTTGGCCGGTCCGTTCCAATCGAGGAACGACTCGACCCGATGAAGGTCAGCGACGCCAAACACCTGGATGCGGTCAGAGATCGCCTCGATCTCGTCGAGGAAGCCATCGCGATCATCTGTGGCGGTCGGGTCCTCGAGGGTGTCTGCGGCGAACAAGATGACAAAGCGAGCGCCTGTGCCCGCCTCTTTGCGGCGTAGTACGCGGCCCATTCGTTGGATCATCTGGCGTCGGGTGCGGCTGGCGCTGACCACCACGCCGAGGTTGGCGTTTGGGACGTCGACGCCTTCGTCGAGCACCCGAGGCGCGGCCACGGCATCGAGATTGCCGGTACGTAGTCGATCGAGAATACTTTCGCGGGCTGCACGGGCGGTGTCGCCAGTAATGATCTCGATGTCGAGTTCGGTGTCTAGCCGATTGATTGCGTGATTGGCGGCCTTCACGGTTTCGGTGAAGACAAGTGCGCCGTCGGCATCGCGGATGGTGGGAGCAAGGACGGTGAGTGCCTGATATTTTGCGGTGGAGTTGGCCACGATCTCGCGGCGTTTGCCGAGAGCATCAAGGTATTCCCGTGCCGCTCGGCCGTGTTCGCCAGCGTCCTTGTCAGCTAGATGCGCGACCGCAGACAGGAAGTCGCTGAAGTTCATTGGCATCTTGGGGATCGCGCGGAGTACCTGGCGGGCATCGACGAGCTGTTGCTCGGTTGCGACGTATTCGGCCCGCTCCTTGGTTTCGAGCGGCACGGAGACAAACGCAACCCGAGGCTGGGCGCAGACGCCATCTTCGATCGCAGCGGCAAAGTCGTATCGGAAACACACACCACCGAAATACGGCAGGATCACCCGTTCGATGGCGTTATCGCTGCGTTCGAGTGTTGCGGTCAGGCCAAGTCGTTCGTTGTAGTCGCCGATGAGGGCTTTACGTAGCACGCCGCCGCCGAAGCCGTGGCACTCGTCGGCAATGAGTAGGCCGCCTTTGCCTTCTTCGGGGACCGGACGTTGGCTCGCCGCCGAGTGGCGCGTTGCCACCAGGACATCGCACTGATCTGGCTGGTCGCGTTTACTGTCGCCCAGCCGACCGATTTTGAGATCAGGAAACGCGGTGACCAGGCGTTCGTGCCATTGAGCAATGAGTACTCGGGTCGGGACCACAACCATCACAAACAGACCACGGCGATGGGCGTCGGCGATAGCTGCCAATGCCATGTCGGTCTTGCCTGATCCGGTGACAGCTTCGACAACACCTCGACGGCCACAGGCCAGCCATGCGGTCAATGCATCGAGCTGCCACTCGTAGAGATACCGATCTGGACGTTCGTGTTGAGTCACATAACCTCGTTCGCGTGACCGGAAATGATATCGCCGGAATACGCCGTCTCGTTCAGGTGGCCCGAATGGACCCCAAACCTGGCGCGCGCCGACGTTACCGATGCTGGGGCCCCTACGGTTGCGTCGATGCGCACATTCGGAGCCTTCGTCACGGTGGCACTGTTGCTGCTGGGGTGTGGCGCACCGTCGGGCCCGGCCGGTGGCGAGCGAAGTGGCGGAGTCCGTTCTGAACCTTCACCATCGCCGACGGCGGCCATCACGGTTGGGCCAGAACCGGTAGCGACCGCAGTGGTTGTTGTGATTCCAACCGCCGAACTCGAGTCCCTCGAGCAGTCGCCGACGCCAGTGCGTGATCCGACTCCGCCACCGGTGAGCGAGTCCTCTGCCGCCCTAGCTCCGCCCCCGACCGTGACCTCGGAGCCGGATGATGTACGCCGTGCTGATGAGATACCGACCGGCGACGCAAGGCCGGATCTGCCCCCTTCGGATTACCGAGGTGATGTTCGGGCATTGCGGACACAGAACGGAGTGATGCTTCCCATTCGTGGTGTCACGGCCGACAAGTATCTGGTTGTGACGCCGTGTTACAACCTGGATTCCGTCACTGGTGGACTACCGATTTCCGGCGCTCTCGACGTAGTGATCGATCCCGGTCATGGTGGTGATGAGCCGGGTGCCGTCGGCCCCAACGGGTTGAAGGAATCAACCGTGAACCTGCGAGTGGCCGAGCTGCTGCGCTCCGAACTGATGGATCGGGGGTACTCCGTCGAGCTGACTCGGTATAGCGATCATCGAGTCACGATCCAGTCGAGAGCCGAACTGGCCAATGCGCTCGCACCCCGGGTGTTTATGTCGATCCACCACAATGGCGGGTTTCCGGAACCGTTCCCTGTTGTGGGTACCGAGGTCTTTGTGCAGCTGGGTGATCCCGAGTCGTCGCGGCTCGGGGGCATCGTGTTCGAAGAAATCCAGTCAGCTTTTGCTGATGTCGAAGCCGACTGGATGGGCAATGTGGAGACGTTTGGTGTGGCTTGGCGCCAGAACGACGAAGGCACCGATCTGTACGGGGTCCTACGCCGCACTCCTGACCTGGTCTCGATTCTGACCGAAGCCATGTTCATCACGACGGCGGCCGAGGCCGATTTGTTAGCCATGCCGGACATCCTTGAGACCGAAGCAATCGCTCTGGCAGACTCGCTCGATCGTTGGTTCGATACCGATGACCTGGGCAGCGGTTTTGTCGACGGCGTGGTCTTCGAGGGAGACCTCGGGAACGGAGGCGGCACCGAGGGATGCATCGACCCACCGCTCTGAGGCCGAGCGTCGGTGGTTCAGGCCGGGAGACTGGTTGTTAACCGGCCCATTACGATCCGGCTATCGGTCTGTTTGACACCGGCATCACGGCGCATGATGGCGAGGAGATCTTCGAGGTCCTCCGGCGAAGCAACGCGCACTTGCAACCGATAGTCGACCGGACCCGTGATGTGAATGGCATCAACGATGCGGTCGTCGGAACCGACGAGGTCGATGAACGAGGTGTCGTTTGGCCGATGTTCAAGCCAAACATCCATGGTCACTTCGAGCGGCCTGCCCAGTCGGGCATGGTCGACAACTGCATGTACGCCGGTGACGATGCCTCGTTCGACCAGCCGTGCGAGGCGGGCTCCAGCTGCATTTGGGCTCAACCCGGCTGCTTGCCCTAGTTCGCGGTGTGTTGCTCGACCGTCTCGAGTGAGATGCCGTAGGATTAGTTCGTCAATAGTGTCGATCACGGTGATTTCCTCTGTTGAGTTATCACGTTACCGACTAATTCCGTGCCAAATACCGTCTTTATCAGCGCAAACTAAAGAGCATGACTACTCAACAGAACCAGACGTTCCATGCCTTGTTGCAGTCGTGGAACATCCACCAAGATTTGCGCGCCGCTCGGGTGCCCATTGCTGAACTTGCCCTATCGCTAGCAGCACTTGACAGCGCTCGCCTGCAAGCTGCTCGTCAGTTCAAAACCGCGGCCTGAAAACCGCGGCCTGAAGAGGGCGGGCTGAAAGCCGGTCAGCGATCCCGGGCGTCGGCATCGCCGGCCGGTCTAACGGAATTCTTTAACGGACTTCGGCCGCAGCTGTTTCGTCGGCGACTTGCCACAGTCCTTGACCGAGCTTCTCGGCTCGACCGGAACGTTTGAGGCCGCTGAGCGTGAGGCTGATGTCGTCGATGCTGTCAAATCGATCGCCGTCGACAAGCTGTTCATGAATCATGTTGCGGTCCGCTGGACCGGGCAGGCTGCGCATAACCGTCAACACGGCATCGCTCCGAGACATCAGGCTGAGATCTGGCCCGGCTGCTGCTGTGAGCCCGATTGCGGCGAAGATCGGAACGACGTCTGCGTTGGGTTCATGGGCGGCCGACAGCCCTTGGCGTTTGGCATAGGACTTCAGGCCGACAATCTCGACTTTAATCCTCTTAGCATCTTGCTCGAGCGCCGCCAGCAGCTCTTTCGTGTTCCGCAGCTCATCGAGCGTGGTTGCCAAGTCAGACTCGGCGTGCTCGATTGCTTCCAATACATCCATGCGTGACCTGCGTAAGTCGGTGTCGTTGCTAGCGGTGTCGTTGCTAGCGGTAGTACTCGGTAATCCAGGTTTGTCAGCCCTCGGGCCACTAGGTGGGGGTGCGAACCTAGGTTGCGTTAGCTCAACCGGACTCGCTTGCCTGTCTAGTGGTGGGAGTAGCGTTTCATAGCTTTTGTTACTATGAGCGTCTAGTCCCAATCGATTTCGTCAGACTAGCACGACTAGTCGTGACTAGCTAGCTAAAATACTAGCTTCTTAACTAGAAGCTACTAGCGGGCCTAGATTGGACACTTGCTAGTTGCTGGTTTTCGGCTGGTTCGGTGCCAAAAGTGTTTACATGCCACCTCGAAACTCGGCCGGGAGGAGGAGGTGGCGCTAGCGTCGCCGCCATGTGGACGTTGCGACGCCCAGCTGCCCGGGTTGTACTACTCGACAGGCAAGGGCGCATCTTCTTAATCAATGGCCGTGATCCAGCAGACGCGTCCAAACCCCCGTGGCTCGAGATTCCCGGCGGTGGTATTGACCCTGGTGAAGACAGCGCTGTTGCTGTTGCCCGTGAGTTGTACGAAGAGACAGGTATCGAAGATGCTGAGATTGGGCCGGTCGTGTGGAAACAATACGTCGAGTTCGATTTCGGCGGTTACCACTTTGAAAGCGACGAGAAGATCCATGTTGCATGGTGCGACGGCGGCGAATGGCAGCCGAAACACCTGGAGTTTCTCGAAGCGCAAGCCTTCAGCGGCGCCGAATGGTGGTCGCTCGAAGATCTTCTGGCGTCGGACAAGCCGGTATTGCCGACGCGGCTCCGGGAATTCTTGCCTGACCTAGTCGTTGGCACCATCCCCGACGAACCCATCGATATTGCTCCACCGTTGATCCCATAAACCGGAATCCACAGTCGGTTTGTGCACCGAGGGTCTGACCCTCCGTCACGTGGGGTCTGACCCCGCGTGAC
>DNHM01000046.1 GCA_003485885.1 Acidimicrobiaceae bacterium | reverse complement strand
GCGAGCAACGGCATCGACCGGCAGTTGGATCTCCACAAATGGGCCGGTCCCGGTGGACCGGAAATAAGTTGTGCCGGCCAACTCATCGCCGTCGGGTGTTGCGATCACGATCGTCTTGCCGTCGCATGGAAAATACTCGCGTCGCAACGGCGTGACGGATTCGACGCAGACTTGGTCGGCCCTGAGGTCGAACGAGCGATAGTCGAGTTGGTCGCTTCCTTCTAGGGCTACCAACACGTGACCACCGGAGGCAGCGTTCGCTACGACGTCGAAGCGGCTCCGAAGGCCTTCGACTCGACGTGGTTCACCGACATCGATTTGGCGGACGTTCCAGTTGCGAAGGTCATCAGATGTCGCAACAAACGGAGGCACGAATGCGTCGTATCTAGATGGTGTTTCGATCACCGTCACGTAACGGCCGCCTGTGCGCTCGAACGAAGACACGTCGGCCCGCAAGTCGATGGCCCGAGAGTTCCACGTCGTTAACTTGATCCACTCAGTGCCATCTTTGGATCCCACAAAACGTGACGCGCCGCTGGTGTTCAATGCGACAAAGGCACCCTGGCCGTCGCTGACCGGCCCGAACCATTTCGCCGAAGTGCTCGGGCCCTCGACGACTTCCGGTGTGGCTGCGACCTGGACTCGGTCCCCTGCTTGAAATAGTGCGCCCCCGGTCACGATGAGTGTCGCTACTGCCAGACCGGCGGCAATACGGTTAGCGACCGTGCGGCGACGGCCGCTCCGACGCACCACCGCCATCGCTGGTGGAGCGGGTTGGTCGCGCTCGCTCAACTCTTGTAGATGCGACCGCACCAGCGGGATGACCTCGGCCTCGTCCAGTCGGAGATGATGGCCGATGAATGAGATCGCTCGTTCGCGTCGTGTCCGCACGGTCGACAGTGGGGTCTCGAATCCAGCAGCGGTGAATGCATCGGACCATTCCAGGTAATACCCAGTGATCAGTGCTGCCCGTTGCAGCAATGGCAGTGTCGCAAACGCGAGGTCGAGCGACAGTCCCCGTTCATAACCACCGGTAGCTCGGTTTATACCAGCGGGGGCATGATCACGCAGTGCCTTCTCGGCATGTGCAAGGCCCGCTTGGACCACCCAGCCGGCCGGATTCGGATGGTTTACGAGATGGTTCCAACGCTGCGATGATTTGGTCAACGCTGCGGTGACCGCAGCATCCGTGACCTCGGAATCGGCGCACGACAACGTCAACGCTGCAACGACAACATCAACCTTGGCGGTGTAGAACTCTTCGAAGTCGGCGGGCGCTGGCTCCACCGGCTGCGGTGACGCGTCGAGTGAGATGTCGAAAGCCACAGCCTCCAGTCTCGCGCCGATACAACTATCTGCCGTGTCAAGGCCTGGGCCGTCTTCGTCCGCTAGTTTCACACGATGGATTTGACGAAGTTGTTTGATGTGTCCGGCAAGGTTGCGATCGTGACAGGCGGCTCCCGAGGTATCGGCGAGATGATTGCCGAAGGTCTCGTGACGAACGGTGTTCGCACCTATATCACTGCTCGCAAGGCCGATGCCTGCAACGCGACGGCTGCTCGGCTCAGCGAACTCGGCGAATGTATTTCGATTCCGGCAGACATGTCCTCCGCCGAGGGCCTTGCCGCGTTCGTCGAGGCATTCCGTGAGCGGGAAGACAAGCTGCACATCCTCGTCAACAACGCAGGCGCTGCGTGGGGTGCCCCGATGGGCGAGTTCCCTGAAGCCGGTTTCGACAAGGTGCTCGATATCAATGTCAAGGCGCCGTACATGTTGACCCAGGCGCTGCTCGATCCGCTGAGCGCTGCCGCAACCGCCGACGACCCGGGACGAGTGATTATGACCGGCTCGATCGATGGCATCCAGGTGCCGATGGGCGACAACTTCTCGTACTCAGCATCGAAGGCTGCAATCCATATGCTCGCCAGGCACATGGCCAAGTTCCTTGCCGACCGGAACATCACGGTCAATTGCATAGCGCCGGGACCTTTTGAGTCGAAGATGATGGCGTACGTGCTCGAAGACGAGAAGATGCGGGCGTCGATCGAAGGAACCAACCCTCGAGGGCGTATCGGCACTCCTGAAGATGTTGCTGGCACGGTGATCTGGCTTTCGAGTCGAGCGGGCGCTTACATCAACGGCGTCACTGTGCCAATCGACGGTGGTATCTCCATGGTCAACTCTTAACGCCCGCTCGCTGCGAGCCACGTCGGTACTTGGTGATCGAGGCGTGATGCACCTACGGTGCGCCTATGCCTTGGGAACACAGTGAAACCGTCGAAATCGCCGCCTCAGCTACGGAGGTCTACAACGCCGTTCGCGATCTCGAGCGCATGGGTGAGTGGAGTCCAGAAAACCAGGGCGGCAGCTGGATAGTTGGCGACGGACAGTCGGTCGGTGACCGTTTCGAAGGAAACAACGCCATCGGTGACCGCACATGGAGTGCCGTTGCCGAAGTCGTGCGTTGTGATCAGGATCAGTCGTTCTGTTTCACTGTGGGTGCGCTGGACAACCCCGTGGCCGAATGGGGTTATCACCTCGAGGCCACCGCAGCCGGTACACGAGTCACGGAAACATGGAAGATGACCCAGTTGCCCCCCACCCTCGTCGATGCCCCAGAGGACCGGGTTCAGGGCCGAGTCGACATGGTCTCTCGAGGCATGGCCACCACCTTGGCCAACCTCAAAGCGTCGTTCGAAGGCTGAGTCCAACCTCTGCTTGTCTGCTAGTTCTTTGCGAGTCGGCCCCGCAAGGCCAGCATTGCCATCGTTTGGCTAATGGTGCCCAGGATGGCGATGGCCAAGAGTGCCTTGCCAATCTCACCCCACTGCCATCCTTCGGAGAGAAGCGATCGCATGCCTTCGAGCACATAGGTGATCGGGTTTACCCGAGCGATCGCTCGCATCCATGGCGTGAGGTTCTCGAGCGGCACGGTCGACGAGGTCAGGAATGCAAAGGGGAAGAACAGCAGGAAGCTGGACGCAACAGCGCCCGGGTTCGCCGTCTTCAGAGCGATGGCGTAGGGGAAGCCGGTGAACGCCAGACCCCATAATGCACCAATAAGGATGAACAGCAGCACGCCGAGCACGCCGGTGCCGAACGAGACACCAACGAAGAGTCCCAGGATCATCACCGGGATACACAACGCGATTACCAGCATGAAGTCCGAAACCATCAACCCCAACAGCAAGGGCAGCCGTCGGACCGGGCTCAGCAACAGCCGGTCGAAGTAGCCCGTCTGGATGTCGGTCACCAATGCGGTGGCTCGACTTATGCCAGTTACTGCGAAGATAATTGCGGTAGGGAGCTGGAAGTTCTTGTAGCTGAAATCGCCTGCCCCTGGGATGGCTTCGGTGAGGTCCTGGAGTGCCCCAACATTGACCGTAAAAAAGAACGCAGGTATAAACAGCGCTGGCAGGAAGGCTTCGGGTTCGCGAGGAACAGCGCGGATCGCTCGCATTGCGATTGTCCACAGGTCGCGGAAGAAACCAGACGGCCGAGCCTGAACGTTTGATCGAGCGGCAGCGCTTCGGGTCGAGTCGGTCACCGTCATTGGGACACCTCGATGCGGTCGCCAGTAAGTTCAAGAAATACATCGTCGAGCGTTGGGGTACGCAGCGTGAGCTCACCGATGTCAACCCCCGCATTATCCAGTGCAATAACAACCGGTGACACGGTCGCAGCCCCATCCTTGACAGAGACGAGCAGTGCTCGGGGACCGCGTTCGACGTGATCGACCCCAGACAGTTCCTCAAGCGCAGCGACTGCAGCGTCGGTGTCATCAACGATGATCTGAATGACGTCGGCGCCGATCGCACGTTTCAGGTCTTCGGGCGTGCCCTCACCCACGATCAGACCGTCGTTGATGATGCCAACTCGATCGGCCAGCTCGTCGGCTTCTTCGAGGTACTGCGTGGTCAAAAAGATCGTGGTACCGAGCTCGGTATTCAGTGCCCGCACTTCTTTCCAGACTTGTGCCCGGCTTTGTGGATCGAGGCCTGTTGTTGGCTCGTCGAGGAAAAGCAGATCGGGGCTATGCATAAGCGACGCAGCCAGATCCAGCCGACGGCGCATGCCCCCGGAGTAGGTACCGATCCAACGGTCGATGGCCTCGACATCGATCAACGAGCTCAGCTCGTCGATCCGGGTATCTGTCTCGGAGCGAGTGAGCCCATAAAGCGCTCCTTGCAAACGCAGTATCTCGCGACCGCTCTGCTTCTCGTCGAGGGATGCGTCTTGCAACGCTGTGCCAATACGCAACCGGATCTTGGGCGCATCTTCGACCACGTCGTAGCCAAACACCGTGGCCGTGCCACCTGTCGGCTTCAGCAACGTAATGAGCATCTTCACCACGGTGGACTTGCCAGCGCCATTGGGTCCGAGGAAGCCATAGATTTCGCCGCTTTTCACGGCAAGATCGACACCTTTCACCGCGTGCACATCGCCGAAAGACCGTTTCAGGCCCGAGGTTTCTATTACGAGTTCGCTCATTACCGACCAACCTACTGCCGACCTCTGGCAGTGCAGACTCAACCAACCGCAGACTCAACCCAGCAGAGTGTGGCCCGTCTCACCAAGTTTGGCAGGCTCGACCCGAATCCGCTGGGTACGACCATACACCTGTAACCAAGATCGCTCATCCGAGCTGGCTACTGCATCGGGAGCACACCGGGGACAGGCGCACGGCGGGTGCATCAACAGGTTGGGCCGATCATCACCCCAGTCGTTGTCGATTGCGGTACACACCGTGCTATCGGCACCGCTTGCCTCACCCACATCATCGCTCTCGTCCTCGATCACCACGCCAGTCTTGCCGTTCGACGCATGACTCTCAACCCGATCGTGTTCTACGCTGCAACCATGTCGCAGCGAAGCCCGCAGGTGACGCCATCGGAAGCCGATACCCCGGCCGAAGACCGGGTGCACCATCACGCCCGCGTCGGAGGCGGCCAGGACCCGATTGCTACGGGCACCATCATCACTCTGTGTGGCCTGCATCTACCTGGCCCCCGTCCAGGTGCAGCCAAACTTCCGTGTTGTCCCCTGTGTGCTCTTTCCATGGGCAAACCTTGCTCCTGACCCTGCCGACCGAGTGGCTGTCCGCCGTGCCACACGAAGAAAGGCGATGCTGTGAATCCGATGGAGTCAACGCAAGGAAGTCCGGCGGCGACCACGCCCAAGCAGCAACGGTCCCGCAGTTAGGGCACCGCCTGGCGGAGCAGCACACTGGGCGGCTCCACCAGCCAGCTGTGGTCGCCCGTGACCCCGAGATCTAGGCTGACACCATGACAGCCCAGACTCAGGCAACACTGGCAACTCGGTTCGTCGAAGACGGCTACATCGTGGTACCTGATCTCGTGAGCCCGGATGATCTATCCCGCATCGTTGACGACGCACAACGGTTTATCGCTGGCGACTACCCGGTCTCAAACCTTCCTGACAACGGCGATGTACTGGCCGTGCATTTCCCCCACTGGGTAAGCCCGGTGGCAATGGACATGGTGCAACACGACGGAGTCATCGGCGTTCTGTCGCAGATTACGGGCGCGCATCTTCCCCAATGGGACGGGGCCACCAAGTGCATGCAATCCATGCTTTTTTTCAAGCCGCCCGGGCTGCAGGGCCAAGCATGGCATCAAGACGAGCGGTTCATTCCCACTCGGGATCGTTCGCTCGTGGGCGCATGGATCGCCGTTGACGATGCCAACATCGACAACGGTTGTTTGTGGGTTCTGCCCGGAAGCCATCGCACCGGCCAGCTGTGGCCAACGCGAGACCATGGCAAGCCAGAGCTTTTCGATCCGACCGACGAGTCATTTGGTTTCGACGACGAAGCAGCCATCCCCGTCGAGGTCTCTGCCGGCAGCGTGGTCTTCTTCAACGGTTACTTGCTCCACCGGTCGCTTCCGAACCGCAGTACGCGTCGGCGCATGGCGTTGGTGAATCACTACATGAACGCGTGGTCGCCGCTGCCGTGGATGATGGAACAAGGGATCGATGTCGGCACGACCGACTATCGGACGATCGTGTCGACAAGCGGTACTGACCCCTATGCCTGGCGCGGCGTGTCCGATCCCCCATTACAAACCTTCGTTCGCCCCAACGCTGGATCGCAGAACGCCGATGACGTACGAGCCAACCTTCAGGCAGGAGCCGATACATGACCGAGCCACAAGTCCTCCCAGGCGCAGAGCCACTTTCGCACGAAGCCGGGCCGATAGGTGTGCTGGTGATCCATGGATTCACCGGCTCTCCTCAGTCGATGCGGCCCATCGCTGACGCGTGTATAGCCGCTGGCCATACCGTCGAGATGCCGCGCCTACCCGGCCACGGCACCACCGTCGACGACATGTTGACGACCAGCTGGGATAACTGGTCGCACCATGTTGAGCAGTCATATCTCGATCTTGCCCAACGGTGCGAGAAGGTTTTCGTGACGGGCCTGTCGATGGGCGGAGCGTTGACCTTGTGGCTGGCGAGTCGTCATCCAGGCATCGCCGGGATCGCGGTTATCAATTCAGCGGGCGAACCGAATGCCGAACGAACTGCAGGTTTGGCAGCCGTCATTGACAGTGGCCAGGTCACCATCGATGCAATCGGCAACGACATCGCCAAACCAGGCGTCGTCGAACTTGCCTACGACAAGACACCGCTCGCTCCGTTGTTGTCGCTCGTACACGCCGTCGACAACTTTGATCTACCGGCAATTGGATGCCCGACGCTGATCATGGTCAGCACTCACGACCATGTCGTGCCACCCACAACAGCTCAGTACATCGCCGACACCGTCGGGACAGATGCCACCGTCGTGCACCTTGCGAACAGTTTCCATGTAGCAACCCTCGACCACGACGCCGATCTGATCAACACCACAATCATCGACTTCATCGCCAGTCACAGCTAGCTCGCCAAGTGCCAACTACCTCGCTCCCTATCGCAGTCTGAGCAGATGTGCCCGCAGCCCTCGTCTTTACCCACGAGGGACCCCCGGCTTTAGCGAGACAAAGTCGGCACGATGGCGGCGACGGCTGCCGTAAGTTCCGCAACGTCGCCATTGTTGGTCATCACGATGTCAGCAACAGCTCGGCGGGTCGCATCATCGGTCTGTGACGTAATACGGGCTGCTGCATCGGCCGGATCCATCCCCCGGGATTGCACGAGGCGAGCAATGCGCACCGACTCTGACGCCTCGACAACCACCACGGTGTCATAACTGTGGCCTGAAGCCAGATTTTGACCGAGTTTCGACTCGACGAGGACAGCCATGTCGAGAACAACCCAGTCGTGTCCAACCTCGCTCGCAGCAATGAGGCGCTTATCGAGTTCGGCATTGATAGCCGGATGACTCACGCTTTCGAGCCGCTCGAGTTCTCTGGGATCGCCAAATACGATCGGAGCCAGTTTGGCTCGATCGATCGCGGGAACGCCCGATTCATCGACCGACAGGATCGATTCGCCAAATAGGCGCACGACATCGTCGAATGCTCGGCCGCCGGGATCAATCACCTGGCGCCCGATCTGGTCGACGTCGATGACCAGCGCCCCATGTTCGGCGAACAGAGCCGCCACGGTTGACTTCCCTGCGCCGATGCCGCCGCACAAACCTGTTACTCGCATACCGAGAGTGTTGCAGCTGGTGATGGATTACCGGCCACTGTCAACAGCGACGATCTGGCCGGTCACCCATGACGCAGCCGGTGTACACAAGGACAGCGCTGCAGCACCCGAGTCGGTCGGAGTCTCGTGCCGACCAGTTGTAAGCCTGAGCGCCTTTTCAAGCCGCGGATCCTCGTCTTCGAGCCTCATTGTCTTCATCATGATCTGGGTCGGTACAACTCCGCGCATGATGCAAGCCTCGGTGCTTGACTGTTGACGATCTCGTCACCTCTACGAGCCTCGCACACCATGGCAGGAGAACTACTCGCTACCGAGAAGCAACGTGATGCTTCGAGATTTCGGCTCTCTGAAATCGTCCGCTTCTGCACAGACGCTGACAAAGAGGTTGACGTGCGGTGTTCAGTCACCGACTGACGGAGGAACCTCAGCAATAGTGTTGTCGGCAAGAGCCGTGCCGCCGTCGATCCCTACTCCAGCGGCTCGTTGGGCAACTCCGAGAACCCAACTGTCGGAGAGCTCGTCAGCCTCAATCAGCAGTGAAGCAATATCGGCCCGTGCCCTGGCTCCAACTTCACGAGGAGCGCTTTCAGGAATCCGCGATGCATAACCCCGGAGACCATCATCGAGCGCGTCGTCACCGAAGTTCGCATAGTTCCGCGGAGGTAGCGCATCCTGCATCTGGGCTGCTTGAAGACCTTTGCCTGTTGCAGCAGCTGCCGCACCGAGGACTGCCGCACCCCCGGCGACATAACTCACGCGCTGGGCGTCCGCCTTCCATGCTGCAACTTCGACGTCGTCGCCAAACTGGCGAAGCAGTGGATCGAACAGCCCGGCCGCACCCAGTCCAGCGAGGTCTGCACCAGCACCGGTGAGGTTAAGAACCCGGCCAGCAAGCGAAACGCTGCCCGGCGTTCCTGCAGCCCCGGCAAGTCCGGCGCCGCCCAACCCGGCGATGGCGCCAAGCGTGGTGTTGTGCCTTAGGTCCTGAGCCCACTCATCGCCGGTCACAAGATTTTCTGCCACGGTGATGCCAGCGCCCGCGGCCGCTCCCCCACCTGTAGCGACTGCCGAGGCGATAAGGGCTCCAGACAACCCACCGCTGAGCCCACCACTCGCAACAAAAAGCACGGCACCAGCGAACACGGTCGTCGCCAGAATCATGGTGTCACTGTTTTCCTGCCAGAACGTCTGGTCGTACCAATCGTGCTCGAGGACCAACTCGACCGCTGCGACCTCGGCCTCACTCAAATTGAGTTCCTCAGCATGAGCGTGCACGGCTCGAAAGTCCTGTTCACTGAGCTCGCCATCGGCAAGGCTGAGATCGCGGCCCTGAGCAGCAACATCGATGGTGTCTCGATGTTCGGCCAGCAGAAAGTTCACACTCTGCTTGGCCCGGAATACGTCGATATCTGCCTGCGAGATCTTGTGATCCTGAGCGACGTCAGCACCAAAGGATTCCGTGGCCACGACACCGCCACGGACAGTGGCCGAATCAAGTCGGTTTCGGACGTCGGGCGCATGGATGAGCGCCCAGGCGGCAGCAACCAACTCGGCGTCAGCCAGCGGGTTATTCACGACGGACGCCAGGTCATCGACGGAGACGACACCATCGGCATTCCCTCCGGTCGCGGTGTCCATCTCAAAGAAGTGTTCGACCAGCCCATCGAACGCCCGATACTCATCGGGGGTCATCGCCATGGCATGGGCTTGGGAGAACCAGACCGCCCCGTCGACCAACGACACACCCTCGTCCGCCGCAAACGCCACGATGTCGCCCAGATCGAAGTCACGAAGTGCCGCCATACGTGTTGCGACCGCGGCGTCTTCAAGATCCCAGCCTGAAGCCACCAACGAATCCGTCGATGCAGCGAGTTCCTCGAATTGACGCTCTGCTTCTGGCAGGTTGAGATCGAACAGCTCAGCGACCTGGTCGATGTGGTGAGCCCGGATCTGTTCGCTATGTCGCACCGCCAACGCATTACGAGCGCTTGCTCCTCCATCGACAAGCCGGCTAAGCACACCAATCGCAGCCGCGTCATCGACGCCTATGAGACCGCGGAACAATGCCGCTCGTTGACCGTTGATCTCTTCGGCTTCGAGCACCTGTGCGGTCCGTAACGCGGCCGTCAGTCGATCGATCTCTTGCATATCCAAGACGCCCGCGGCGATGTCATAGTCAATGCCGTTGTCATGAGCGAACTCCACTACGTCGACCGGTGCGCCTGTAACCACCGAGGCGAGCAACGTTGCCGGATCGGTGGTGTTCCGATCAGCGAGGAACGCCGCAACCAGCTCATCGAGCTGGAGTCCCGATGCTGCATGCGTGGACAGTGCCTTCCGCAACCCTGCCGTCGCGTCATCGATTCTTGGGTCGTTACTGCTAACCGCGCCTCTCGCTTCGGCCCGGTTGAGGCGACCGACAGAGGCCATGGCCGCTGCGACATCGTCAAGATCGCGACCGGCGACATGCAACGAGTGCCTGGCTGCAAGCAGCATGGACATGACCTGAGCTGCTTGGACCTCAGAAGCCGTGCGTACCGCAACTATCTCACGCAGGCTCCGGAGCCGGCGATCCAATTCGGGGTCGTTCTCCGTGCCGCGAAACGCCTGCACACTGGCAACAGCCAGCGCAATCGTCAGCGGCGAGTCGAGCTGAATGGTGAATGACTCAAGTGCACGAACCGCTCGCCGGATCGCTGCTGCCATCGCTGTTCCATCTCTACCGATCTCATCCAATGACGCCACGACCCCGAGCGGCATGTCCGCCAGCACCTCGGCATCGGTCACGATCGAGCGAACCTCTTCGGCATGTGATGGCCAGCCAGCGACAGTCGCCGCTAAGCCTCGAGAGGCATCGACATCCATCCCCAACAACTCATTTGGCACCCTTTCAATATATTTATTGCTATTACCTTTGTCAAAACGCACACCCATTGACGCTCAGGTCAGCGTCCGCCGTTCCTAAACTGGGTTCACCCATGAGTAGCTTCGACGACCCTCCTGCACCCCAAGCAACCACGTGTTATCGACATCCCTCCATGGCCTCAGGGGTGCGCTGCCAACGCTGCGAGCGGTTCATCTGCCCGCAATGCATGCACCAGGCATCAGTCGGCGTCCACTGCCCCGAATGCACATCGAAGACCAAACAGAAGGTCTACACCCGCAACACTCTTCCCGGGTCCAGCGGCAGAGCGACTCAGGTACTCATCGGGTTGAATCTCGCGGTCTTCCTGCTGCAATTTGTGCTGTTCGATGCCACCATCAGCGACGATGGCCGAACCGCACAGGAACTCGCCGACAACGGCTTCTTCATCAGCGAAGAAGGCGAATGGTGGCGAGTATTCACCAGTGGTTTTGGACACTTCGGCATCTTCCACCTCGGCATGAACATGTACAGCCTCCACATACTCGGACCCATCATCGAGCGCAGGCTCGGGCCGATCCGATTCACACTGGCGTACATGGCTGCACTGGTCGGTGGGTCCTTCGGAGCACTACTCCTTGACCCGCTGGCCTTCACAATGGGAGCGTCCGGCGCCATCTTCGGACTTCTGGGCCTGCTTGTCATGATGTTTCGAAGCCAAGGCATCAGCATCGCCCAATCAGGCCTTGGACCGGTGCTGCTGCTGAATCTGTTCATCAGCTTGAGCGGGTTCGTTAGCCTGGGAGGCCACGCCGGAGGCTTCATTGTTGGCATCATTCTCGGCGTTGTCTACTTCGGCGCCGACGCACGCTCAGCACCACTGTTCGGTCGTGATCAAGTCAAGCCCGACATCGCCACCGCTGTCTGTATTGTCGTCCTCTTCCTTGGTTGTCTGTGGGCAGCGAGCCGGTGGCTCTCCGCAGTGGGCTAGGACCGCTGGCACGATCAGTCGGTGTCTGAGCCGCGCTCAACCGCCGTCACGTACAAAGCTCCCACCGAGGCAGCGTGGCCAACTTCAACCTGCCGCGTACCCGCAATGAACGGCGAGGCAAATCCGAGTCGCTCCACACGGATACCGAGTTGTTCGCTCGACAACGTGCGCGACGTTGCGACGACTGAGGCCAGCGGCACCTCAGGGTGAAGAATCCGGTCGCCGAGACACGGGACTCTTATCGGAGTCTCCAAACCATGTATGAGATTTCGAAGTGTCCGTGGGAAAACCTGCTCACCCTCTGTGATCAGCACTGCTCGTTTGTTCGCTGTGCGGGCCGTTGGCATAGGGTCAAAAGCGCTAACCCAGCGCGCAGGAGTGACGATATGAACAACGATGCGATCCGCATTGACCCCGAGACTGGGCTCAAGGTATTCGCTACACGAGCGGCCAAAGCCAGCGAGAAGATCACCGGTACCGGCTACAGCGTGCTGGAAGACCAGGCGCTTCTTACATTGCCTGAGCAACCACCAGGAGCGGTCTTTAACGCAGACGAACAGGCCAAGTACCGCGAGTTCAAAGAAGCCCGAGCTGGCGCTGCTGACTACATGTCGCTCGAGGGGGAATTTGCGTCGTACCTCGAAGACGTCTACTCCGAGGATCCTGTCCAGCGCGATGCGCTCACCGACGAATGCGAGATCTTGGTTATCGGTGCAGGTTTCGCAGGTTTGCTGCTGTGGTACCGACTTCGCCAAGCTGGTTTCCAAGACGTCCGCTTCTGTGAGAAGGGCGGCGACGTCGGCGGGACGTGGTACTGGAATCGGTACCCCGGCATAGCGTGCGACGTCGAGAGCTACAGCTATCTCCCTCTGCTCGAGGAGATGGACTACATCCCGACAATGAAGTTCGCGTCTGGTTTCGAGATCCTCGAGTATTGCCAATCGATGGCTACCGAGTTCGGTTTCTACGACAAATGCCTGTTCCACACGACGGTCGACACCACCGAGTGGGACGAAACCACCCAACGATGGACGGTCTTCACCGACCGGGGCGACGCGATGCGGGCCAAACATGTTGTCCTAGCAAACGGCATTCTCACCAACCCGAAGCTTGCCCGAATCCAGGGCATGGAATCGTTTGCGGGTGATGCCTTCCATACATCTCGGTGGGACTACAACGTGGACCTTGCCGGGAAACGCGTCGGCATTATCGGCACCGGCGCCACGGCGATACAGGCCGTTCCCGAACTGGCGAAGGTCGCAGGAGAGTTGTTTGTATTCCAGCGCACTCCCAGTTCGATTGATGTGCGCGATCAACGAGCCACGACCCAGGAACAAATCGATGAATGGTCGAACGAACCGGGCTGGGCAATGGCCCGTCGTAAACGGTTTGCGAAGATCTCGGCCGGTCGAGCTGCCATCAAGGCCGACGATGACTATCTCACCGGCAAAGCCGTCGACTTCAAGAAGGAACGCAAACAACACGATCGACCGCTCACTCAAGAAGAGATGGTGCAGAAACAACTTGACTCAAACTTCCGACTCATGGAACAGATCCGAGCGAGAGTCGATGCCATCGTCGAAGACCCCGTCACTGCCGAGGCCCTAAAGCCGTACTACCCCTACGGCTGCAAACGGCCGACCTTTCACGACGAATACCTGCCGTCGTTTAATCTGCCCCACGTCCACCTCGTAGACACCGCACCACTCGGCGTGCAGAAGATCAACGAACGCGGGGTGGTTCACGACGGAACCGAATATCCCGTCGATGTCTTGATCTACGCGACTGGCTTCAACTGGATGGCCACATCGACATTCAACATGATCAAGGGCCGGGGTGGTGTCACGCTGAGCGAAAAATGGCAGACCGAAGGCTGCAAGACATTCCTTGGGCTACACAGCAACGGCTTCCCCAACCTGTTCATCGTGAGCGGGCCTCAAGGCGGCGGCGGGAGCTTCAACTTCATCGACGCAATCGAACAACACAGCGATTACATCGTGTGGATGTTGACAACGATGCGCGACCGCAACCATGCCGTGGTCGACATCACGCCCGCGGCCGAAGAAGGTTATGCCGATCATTGCGCGCAGGCTGACATCGCAACTGCGCCCCTTCGAGACTGCATTTCTTATTACAACGGTGAAGGAAATGCTCCTCCTGGCAGCCTCGCCTATTACGGCGGGGGAAACTGGCACAAATGGCGGATTGCAGCCCAAGAGTCGCTTGAACCCTACGTTTTTGACGCCTACGCAACACCCTGACCCGACTGGTTAGCAGAACGCTGCAACGCCACTATCCCCAGAATTGGGTGGTCTCGGCCTAAAGGCCGAGCTCCAG
>DNHM01000222.1:9017-16674 GCA_003485885.1 Acidimicrobiaceae bacterium | reverse complement strand
GAGACCGAGAGACAGTGACAGTCTCGTGGTCGTCGGACGATTCGGTTGCCTCGAACGAGCAAGGCGGTTCACGAAATTCGCTTGCCCAAATTCTCTGGTCGGCGTGTCCAGGCCGTAAGTTTGTGCACCGAACGAGTTTGTAGGGGGCCGCGCCGAAGCGAGCCCCACCCGCTGAATAAGGAGCCAACATGGCAGCACTGACCGAGTCCGTATCGATCGAGAACCATGGTGCCGTGGCGGTCATTACGGTCAATAATCCGCCGGTGAATGCACTGAGCCATCACGTACGCACGGGGATCGTCGACGGTATGGAAGCGGCGATTGCGGACGACAGCGTCAACGCAATTGTGCTGATCTGCGACGGCCGCACGTTTATCGCTGGCGCCGACATCACCGAGTTCGGCGGCGCTGCTCAGGGTAAGTCATTGCAAGAGGCCCAAGCCGCAATGGAGAACTCAACCAAGCCAGTTGTTGCCGCTATCCATGGCACTGCCCTTGGCGGTGGCCTCGAGACCGCAATGGCTGCGCACTACCGAGTCGGCATTGCCACCGCAAAGTTTGGACTTCCTGAAGTCAAACTCGGCCTGCTTCCTGGTGCCGGTGGCACCCAGCGTCTTCCCCGTGTAACTGGCGTGGCCAAGGCGCTCCAGATGATGACGTCGGGTGACCCTATCGGTGCCGACGAGGCTCTGGAATGCGGCTTGATCAGCGAGATCGTGGACGACCTGGCGGCCGGTGCCATTGCATTCGCCGAGAAGGTTGTGGCCGAGGGTCTGCCGCTCGTGCGCATCCGCGACTTCGACGAGAAACTGGCCGATGCCAAAGCCAATCCCGCGATCTTCGACGAGTTCCGGGCTGGCATCGCCCGAAAAACTCGCAACTTCCTGGCACCGGAATACAACATCCAGTGCATCGAAGCAGCGGTCAACCTGCCATTCGACGAGGGCATCAAGCGTGAACGTGAGCTGTTCACCGAGCTCATGACCGGCACGCAGTCCGCTGCGCAGCGCTACTACTTCTTCGCCGAACGTCAAGCAGCCAAGGTGCCCGACGTCCCCAAGGACACCCCTCAGATCGAGATCAACAGCGTCGGAATCCTGGGCGCTGGCACTATGGGCGGTGGCATCGCCATGAACTTCGCCAACGCCGGTATTCCTGTCAACATCGTGGAACAAACCGACGAAGCATTGCAGCGTGGCCTTGGTGTGGTCCGCGGTAACTACGAACGCACCGCATCAAAGGGTCGTATCAGCTCCGACGATGTGGAGACCCGCATGGGCCTCATCTCCGGTTCAACCGACATGGGTAACTTCGCCGAGTGCGACATGATCATCGAGGCCGTGTTCGAAGACATGGAGCTGAAGAAGTCGATCTTCCGCCAGCTCGACGAGATCTGTAAGCCAGGTGCCTTGCTGGCATCGAACACCTCGGCTCTCGATGTAAATGAGATCGCTTCGGTCACCTCTCGGCCAGAAAGTGTCATTGGCCTGCACTTCTTCTCCCCTGCCAACGTCATGAAGCTGCTCGAAGTCGTTCGTGGCGACGAGTCATCAAACGAGGTCATTGCTACCTCCATGGCGATCGCGAAGAAGATCGGCAAGATCCCGGCCCTGGTCGGCGTCTGTAAAGGTTTCGTCGGCAACCGCATGCTGGCCATGCGCCGCATCGAAGCCGATGTTATGAGCCTCGAAGGCGCCACCCCGGCACAGGTCGACGATGTGTTGTTCGACTTCGGCTTCCCCATGGGGCCATTCGCCATGAGCGACCTGGCGGGCCTCGATATTGGTTGGAAGGCCGAGACATCGACCAGTTCCTCGGTCCGCGAACTCATGAACGAGAGCGGCCGCAAGGGTCAGAAGAACGGCAAGGGTTATTACACCTACGACCCGAAGACCCGGGCCAAGACACCAGACCCCGAGGTCGAGCAGATGATTGCTGACTTCGGAACAAGCAAGGGCTTCGCTCAGCACAGCTTCACCAGCGAAGAAATCCTTGAGCGTTGTTTGCTACCAATGGTGAACGAAGGCGCCAAGATTCTCGAAGAAGGCATCGCCATTCGCCCAAGCGACATCGATGTGATCTGGATCAATGGTTACGGCTGGCCGGTCTACACCGGTGGCCCCATGTTCTGGGCCGACACCATGGGCCTCGACAATGTGGTCGCCAAGATCAAGAAGTATGGCGAGACACTCGAGGGTGATCACTGGAAGATCTCGCCCTTGCTCGAGAAGCTCGCCGCCGAAGGCAAGACCTTCGGGTCGATGGGCGGCTGACCAACATGGTGACCGGAGACGAGGTTCCTGGCGAAGATGCACAGATCATTGGCTACGACGTGGCCAAGGTCGAAGCCTGGGTTGACGAACATGTCGACTCGCTCGAGCCACCGTTCGTGTGGACCAAACTCGAGGGCGGCCATTCGAACCTGACCTATCGCATCGACTCGGCGAACGGTGGTCGTTCTGCGGTTATCCGTCGTCCGCCTATGGGTGAACTCTTGCCCAAGGCGCATGACATGGGCCGTGAGTGGTCGTGTATCTCTGCGCTCTGGCCTACACCGGTGCCAGTGGCCGAGCCGCTCGCGTTCTGCGAGACCCCCGACGTCACTGGCGCTCACTTCTACGTGATGGGTTTGGTCGAGGGCAACGCGGTGTACAACGCCGAGGATGTCGAGGCCTACATTGCCGAACCAGACCGCCAAACCATGGCCGAGTCGTGGATCGACACCCTGGCAGCGTTGCATTCGCTCGACCCCGACGAGATCGGGCTCAGCGACTTGGGCCGCAAGGAGGACTACGTCCTT
The DNA here is from genome assembly GCA_003485885.1 of Acidimicrobiaceae bacterium. GTDB lineage: Bacteria > Actinomycetota > Acidimicrobiia > Acidimicrobiales > UBA10347 > UBA10347. The sequence goes on along the minus strand of DNHM01000222.1, from coordinate 13,874 downwards.
CGCCAGATCAAGACCTGGTACCGGTCTTGGAATGCGTCGATCGAACACGCCGAGATCGACAACCCCAAGATTCATGAGCTACATGATCTGCTGGTGGCCACCGTGCCCGAGCAAGGTCCGGCAGTTCTGGTCCATGGCGATTACGGCACCCATAATGTGATGGTCGGCAGCGACGCCAAGGTCGCGGCCGTCGTCGACTGGGAGATCGCCACCCTGGGTGACCCATTGGCCGACTTTGGCTACTCGCTGAACGCCTGGCTCCAGGCCGATGATGACCTTCTCGATACGGCCGACGCTCCCACTCTGGCTCCTGGCTTCCCTGACCGTGCGTTCATCATTAATCGGTACGCCGAGAAGACCGGCCGCGATCTCGGGGACTTGCCGTATTACCAAGCGTTCAACCGGTTCAAGACAGCCTGCATCCTGCATGGCGTCTACGCCCGGTACAAGAACGGCCAGAAGGCCATCGATGCCGAAGAGCTTGCCATGTTCCGAGACCGGGTCGACAACTCGATCCACCGCGCCGAAGCGGCTTTGGCTGAACTCAAGAGCTACCAGTAATCCGGCGGATCTGGTCGGCGTCGGTGTTGAGCCGGGGCTGCTGACAACAACCCCGGGTCATCCACGCGAGTTCGTTGGTCGGTACCGATCAGTCGTTACCAGGTCGTCTGACGGGTGCCGCGTCAGACGTCCAAGAATCAGGGCGGATGCCGAAGGCTTCGATGAAACGTTGCCAGCCCGACGCAACTGCCAGCGCTGACCCAAGTTCGAGAATCTGATCATCGCTAAAGTGCTCGGCGAGGTCGGCCTTGAACTCAGGGGTCACGACCGGGCTGTCGCTGGTCAGGACATCGGCAAGACGCAAAGCCATGACCGTTGCTGGTGGTAGGTCTGGTTGAGTTAGATCACCGAGCGCTGCAGCGACCATGTTGTCGTCGAGTTGTGTGTCCATCAACGATGAACTCTTGACGCTGCTTCAATGCACACACTCGTTGCGATGTGCCAGTCGTATACGGCAGAGCTCGACCATTCCCGGGTCGAGGGACGACTTATCGGTGTAGATGAACGCCGTCCAATCCAGGAACATGCGCAGGACCTCGGGCCGCTGAGCAAGTGTCAGGAACAGATTGTCGTCTTCGTAGGCCTTGTCGAACCAGACGTCGCGGCGGTGTGCCAACTCGTCGGACAGTCCAGCCACATCGGCCTTTGGTAAGAGCCCGTGTTCATTCGCCATAACGGTCGCCCTAACCCTTGGCCTTGGCTCTGCGCGCTGCTTGTTTCTCTTGTCGCAGGCGCCCGGCTTCGGCAAGCTCCGCGCGGTTGTCATCACCCACGTGCATATACACCGCCCGCCATTCGTCGCTGCCCCATGTGTGGGCCATGCGCCGGGTCATACGCGGAGCTACTGCCGTCGAGACCAGCTCAAGCGCTGCCTCGACCGTGCTGCGCTGCTCAGCGACCTCGCCGGGGCGTCCGACAGGATTACCCAACGGATAGTCAACGAAGACAAACCGAGGGACTCCTGCGGTTTCGACAATGTCTTGGGCGCAACCGATAATCACGGTCGCGATACCAGCTTCTTCGAGATGACGTGCGATCAGACTCACGGTCTGATGACAGACCGGTCAAAGCGGCACCAACACCATGACATCGACGTCGTCTTCTGTGGCCCAGGCCACGATTTGTGCTGCATCGGCGTGGGTTCGACGCTGAGAGTACTCGGTGGGCACGCCGTAGAAGCGATCGCTGACACGGCCGATCACGCCGTCGTCAGCGAGTGAATGAAGCGCAGCCAGAGGCAGGAAGGAGCCTACGTCGTTGGTGTGGGTTGCATCCTTGTCCCACGACAGGTCCTTGGTGAACATGGCGTCGGGAACGGGGCTCGACGGTTGTCGATAGACCTTCTTGGGAGCCGTGAAAACCGCAGGAAACGTCGTTGTCACAACACCGACCGTTGCATCGGACAAATCGATGCCAACGTCGGACCATTTCACGAACGGCACATCGTCGTAGCTCGCCCACTGATAGGGCTCGCCATAACCGTGGGCGGAGTAGAACTCGCGTGACTTGTCGATATAGCTGACAACACGCCGATGGGTCTGCGGTCGATCACTCATACTGCAACGTTAGACGCCCGCACCTCTCGAATTCATACGCACACGACACAGTTCGGCCATGGGTGCCAGCTACTGGGCTTCCTGTCGCTTTCTGTCGCTCTCCTTGGCGTTCGATTGATGGGGCCAAGCCTTCACCGCGGACGTGGGGAATTGGCTGATTCTTGCCATCCACTTCAGGCATCGTCGAAACGTCACAGGCAGCCCTGTCAACAACAGCGTTGAGTCATTGTTGTCCGAGCGCTACCGCCGTTAACGAAAGCGAGGCGCTCGCTTTTCGAGAAATGCGGCCGCACCTTCGATCATGTTCATGGGGATGAGCACAGCTTGGTGATCCCGTTCGACGTCGAGCTGCTCGCTAAAGGAACGCTGCGAAGCACTCTCAAGCGATGAGCGAATGCGTTGCATTGCCTCGCCAGATGTCGGACGCAGGATCGCTGTCACACGTTCGACTTCGACGTCGAGTTCATCGTCGGCAACCGCCGAATAGATCAGGCCCCAGTCCTGGGCTTGGCGGGCCGTGATGCGTTCACCCAGCATCGCCATCGCCCGGGCTCGAGCGACGCCGACCTTCTGCGGGAGACTCCAGGTCGATCCAAGATCTGGCACGATGCCCAATTTCGGGCCAAAGGTGGCTACAAAGAATGCCGAGTCAGCGGCGACGGCGATATCACATGCCAGTGCCAGGCCCAGCCCCCCGCCAGCAGCGACCCCGTTGATTCGGGCCACCGTTGGCACCGCACAGTTCTTGATTGCACGCATCGTGGGGTTGAAATGGTCGTCCATGCCATCGGTGACACTCGCCGAACCAGAATCATCGCCGTGGTCCGCGTCGGGTCCACCCACCGTGTTTAGATCGGCGCCAGAACAGAACCCACGCCCGTTGCCGGTTAGCACCACCACACCCACGGACTCGTCGGCTTCGGCCGTTTCGATTGCGGTGCGGATGTCGTCCATCAAATGGTTGTTCATGGAGTTCAACGACTCGGGTCGGTTCAGGGTGATCGTGGCCACCCCATTGGCCACTTCTAGGTCAACAGTTCCGTTCGGCATCTCCATCATGGTTTCGACGCTACGGCCCCGGTGCACTATCTTCCGAATCTACGCTTATCAAGTATCTCCAGGGGACCCAGTCATGCCAATGGCCATTCATGCCGCACAAGATCCCAATAAGGTCGCATCGATCATGCTGCCATCTGGCGAATCGCTGACGTACGGCGAGCTCAACGAGCGAAGTATTCGTCTTGCCCGGCTGTTCCAGAGTCAGGGTTTGGTCCCCGGTGATGTTGTGGCGCTGTTCATGGAAAACAACCTTCGGTATCACGAGGTGTATTGGGCCGCAGTCCGGTCTGGCATGTACCTGTGTGCCGTGAACAAGTATCTGACCGCCGAAGAAGCCGCCTACATCGTGAACGATTCCGGAGCCAAGGCACTCGTGAGTTCGGTCGGGCTCGCCGATGCAGCCACGGCAATGCTTCCCGACCTCGACGGCTGTCCACTTCGGCTGGTAATTGATGGCGACCTCGCCGGTTACGTGGGTTACGAAGACGAACTGGCTGCTCACAGCGCTGATCCGCTCGATGCGGAACCGCTTGGTGATTTCATGAACTATTCCTCGGGTACCACCGGACGTCCCAAGGGCATCAAACGCCCATTGAGCGGAAACACGTTTGCCGATCCTTCCGCACTCGATGGGTTAATCGGGAACCTCTACGGCATTAACACAGACACGATCTACTTATCGCCCGCGCCGTTGTACCACTCCGCACCGCTGGCCTTTACCGCTGGTGTTCACAGTCTGGGCGGCACCAACGTGATCATGGAGAAATTTGATCCCGTCGAGGCGTTACGAGCGATCGAGACCTACCGGGTCACGCACAGTCAGTGGGTGCCGACCATGTTCATCCGCATGCTCAAACTCGATGACTCCATTCGAACCCAGTTCGATCTTTCAAGCCACAAGGTCGCTGTCCATGCGGCAGCGCCCTGTCCCATGGATGTCAAGTACCAGATGATCGACTGGTGGGGGCCGATCGTTGTTGAGTACTACGCCGGCACGGAACTCAACGGCATGACGCACTGCAACAGCGAACAATGGCTGGCACACCCCGGCACGGTTGGTACCTCCATCTTGGGAACACTCCATGTTTGCGACGAAGCAGGCCACGAACTTCCGCTGGGCGAGCCTGGCACCATCTACTTCGAACGTGATGTCATGCCGTTCGGGTACCACAACGATCCCGACAAGACCGAGGGCTCGAAACATCCCACAAACTCGATGTGGACCAAACTGGGTGATGTCGGTTACCTCGACGAAGACGGGTTCCTGTTTCTTACCGACCGTGAGTCGTTCATGATCATCTCCGGCGGTGTGAACATCTATCCACAAGAGATAGAGGATGCGTTTGCTATGCATCCCATGGTCGCCGATGTGGCGGTGTTCGGTGTCCCAAATCCGGACACCGGTGAAGAGGTCAAGGCTGTCATCCAACTCGCCGATGGCATCGACGAAAGTGACACCGTGCGCGGTGAACTACTTGAGCACGCCCGCAACAAGCTGGCCCGTTACAAGGTGCCACGCAGCATCGACTTCGAGGAGACACTGCCTCGTCTCGAAACCGGCAAGTTGTATAAACGGATCCTGAAAGACCGCTACTGGGGCAACAAGAACAGCCGCATCGTCTAGCGCAGATGCGCTTAGTTCTTGGCCGCGTCCATTACCTGGGCGAAGTAGTCGAGATGC
>DNHM01000222.1:7143-8873 GCA_003485885.1 Acidimicrobiaceae bacterium | reverse complement strand
AGCCCCGGAAGGGTCCGCTCGAGCGTGCCAGCGAACATGAAGCCGTCGCCCATTGCGGCACCACGCCGAAACGCGGGCGGGCTAAAACCACCGACCCAAATGGGAATCTGCCGTTTCGGTTGAGGCAGCACATTGCCTCGTTCGATCTGGTCGAACTCGCCCTTCCAGTCGAGCAGTGGTTCCGACCACAGCCGACGCATGAACTCGATCTGTTCGTTTGCTCGAGCGCCACGGGTGGCGAAGTCTTGGCCGAGCGCCTCGTATTCAACATAGTTCCAGCCGACACCAACACCCATGCGAAAACGTTCGCCCGACAGCAGATCCAGGTCGGCTGCTTGTTTGGCGACGAGCACGGTCTGGCGTTGTGGCAAGATGATCACACCGCTGGCGAACTCCAGCTTCTCGGTGAGACCTGCCAGGTAGGCGAACAGCACAAACGGATCGTGGAACGGATCGTTCTCGGTGTAAGGACCCCACAATGCGGGCTCGCGATCGGCATGTTCGGCGCCGACCACATGGTCATATGCCAGCAGGTAATCGTACCCGAGTTCCTCTGCGCCCCGCCCAAGCGTTCGTACTGCGTCTGGGTCACCGCCCAGCTCGATCTGTGGATAAACAAGTCCGAGTTGCATGTTGGCTCCTTATGCCGTCAGCGATGGAAGGTCGATTTCATTGTGTAGTCGCTCGCCGGCGAGGAAACGTCGCAGGTTGTCGGCGACGATAGACCACGCGTTCTGTCTATAACGGTCGAGTGAGACCGCGGCATGAGGCGACAGATACAGCCGCGGGATACTCCACAACGGGTCTCCGTCGGCGAGAGGTTCCGTGCGCATGACATCGAGCACTGCGGCTCGGAGGTGACCCTCGTTCAGCACCTGAACCAAATCGTCTTCGATGACCAGTGTGCCCCGGCCGACGTTACAGAAGATCGCGTCTGCTTTCATCGTGCGCAGCAAGGCAGCATCGAAGAGATCAGTGGTGGCAGCTGTAGTGGGAAGTGCACACACCACTGCATCGGCCTGCGGCAGGAGCGACGCCAACTCCGAGGCCGGATGGAGTTCGTCGACGTCGGGGTCGGCATCGCCCGGTTGCGCACTGCCTCTGGTCGCGATCACACGCATGTCGAAAGCTCGAGCCCTTCGAGCAACCTCGCGTCCGATCGAACCCAGCCCGGCGATGACCATCGTGCGGCCCGTGACCTCGGTGCCAAAGTCCTCTACCCACGTGCCTTCGCTCTGATGTTGCTCGATCGAGCGCAGGTTCTTCCACACACCAAGCAAACGTGCCATCACGAACTCCGCGATGCTGGCCGATGCCACACCACTAGCACTCGAGAGTCGGGCACCGATCCGAGCCAACTGTTGCTGATCGACCTGATCGATACCCGCAGAGACTGTCTGAAACCAGCACAGGTTTGGTGCAAGCTTTTCAGCACTCGAAGGCAAATCGATACCCACGAAAATGTGCGTCCGAGCCCAGACCTCCTGGGTCGTATCATCGATCTCGGGCACGTCGATGCCATCGGGAAGCACGCCGCTGTTTGCTCCCCTGGCAGCACGGGCGTCTCGCGACTCGTTATACGGGGTGAAGTGAACTTCAACATTGTCGGCGTGTGCCTCGAGGAGTTTCTGTAACTCGTCGTCGGGCGGAAACGGAGTGGTCACGGCAACAACAAGGGGTTGGCCCTCGTGTCGGCCGAATGGATCAAGCATTCCGACGACGTTAGTGAA
>DNHM01000222.1:4767-7090 GCA_003485885.1 Acidimicrobiaceae bacterium | reverse complement strand
TGGTTAGGGATTCTTTTCTCGCTTGACCCATCGTGCAGTGTCGGTGATGTCCTCGACCTCGGCGCCGGCGTCCTGCCAGCCCTTAAATCCAGGCTCCAGATGCGCAACATTGGTGTAGCCCAAATCCTGCACGGCCTTGGCCGCCAACGCAGACCGCCAACCGGCAGCGCAATGGAAGATGTACCGGTCGTCGAACGAGTACCGGTCGTTGTAGTACGGGCTTTCGGGATCGAACCAGAACTCGAGCATTCCCCGGGGCGCGGACACAGCGCCGGGAATCACTCCGAGACCAATCCGCTCGCGAATATCGCGTATGTCAATGATCGTGCACGAACCAGCAGCGACCTCGGCTTGTACCTGTGCGACATCAAGTTCTTCGATCTCGCTGCGGGCCTCGTTCACGAAATCGTGGACAGTCTTTCGAGTCATGTGTGCTCTCTTTCTGTAGGACTGGCTTTCGGTGGGTCTGGTTTGGACATACCGTTAGGTGTCGCGCCGGAAGTGATCGGCAAGCGGGAAGATGAGGGGTTCATCATCCATCGAGGAAGTGATGACTGATCGCTGCTCCGGTCCGTGATCGACGTATGCAGCGGCGGCATCGAGGACTCTCGGCAACAGAGCGAGGTCTCCAACGGTGCAGAACCCGGCGACGCCAGGAGTCGAGAGCGCAAAGCCGATCCCCCGTGCAATCATTTCATCTTCGGTAAACGGTTCGTACCAGCACTGGTGAAACGGCGCGGTTTCGCCCCACGGCCGGCGGGCAATCGCCTTGATGATCTGCACGCCGACATCGTGCTCCATGCAGTAGTCGAGCAGTGCTTGTGCGTCGGCCCGGTAGACCGGGTCGGCCCATACGCGTGGATAGATCGGGAACATCACCGTGTCGAGGTCGTACCGTTTCACGGCCTCAAGATGGGCACGGGGCGCACCAAGATCATGACCGGTCACACCGGCGAAGCGAGCAACACCTTGTTCTCGTGCCGCCAAGATGACTTCGAACGCCGGCGCTGCACGATCGAGTTCTGCAAGGTCGGTGATCGCGTGGGCCTGATAGAGGTCGACGTGATCGGTTCCAAATCGGGTGAGCGTTCGTTCCAAGTCGGCTTGTGCCACGTCGGTTTCACGTTCAGCGGTCTTGGCCCCAATGAAGAGGCGATCCCGAACGGCCGGAATATGGGGACCAACAGCCAGTTCTGCGTCGCCGTAGCGGGGCGCGATATCAAGGTGGTTTACGCCTCGGTCCAGTGCCATGTGAAGAGGTGCCTCGGCATCAGCTGGCGAAGACACTGCGAACGCAGCCCCTCCCAAGATGGCGACACTGCTGTTGTGGCCGGTGCGGCCAAGTCGACGGGTCTGCATACGAAGACGTTAGTTCGTAGGCGCGACCCCAAGCCATGTGAGCACACCGGAGGCGGCGGCAACGCCGGTGCTGAGACAGGCTTGCAACAGGTAGCCGCCCGTCGGAGCTTCCCAATCGAGCATCTCACCCGCCACGAACACGCCAGGGCGCCGGGTGAGCATGAAGTCTTCATCGACCTCGGTGACGGCAATTCCGCCTGCGGTCGAGATGGCCCGTTCGATGGGGGCCATCGCCGTAATGGGGATCGGCAATGCCTTGAGCAATCCGGCGAGCACCGCTGGGTCACCTGGCAGATGGTTCGAGGTGACGTCACGAGCCAGGGCAACCGCTACCGGTGAAACGCCAGCCGAGTGCAACCAGCTCGATATCGATGCTTTGGGTCGACGCTTTGCCAACCGCGCAACCAACGATGCATGATCGAGATCTGGATGCAGGTCAACGAGCAGCGTTGCCTGTCCGGTCGCAGCCAGCTCGCTGCGCAGTGCCGGACCCAGCGCGTAAATCGGGCCACCTTCGAGCCCCAAAGCCGTGATCATCGCGTCGCCTCGACTCGTCATGTCACCAACGGTGAATCGGGCGTTCTTGATCGGTTCTCCCGCAAACTTGCGTGCCAGCACATCGGACCAGCCGACCACGATGCCGCAGTTCGCTGCTGCCAACTCGCTGACATGAATGCCAGCGTTTCGAAACGGCGACACCCATCCACCATCAGAGCCGACTCGGGGCCAGCTGGCACCTCCAAGAGCGAAGACAGTCGCATCGGCTACTGCCTCGATGGCGGCTCCATCAGACGTCTCAAACCGATTACCACCGGTATCGGACCAACCCACCCAGCGGTGGCCGGTCTCGATCTTCACCCCTCTGTCTGTCAACCGGGCAAGCCATGCTCGCAACAGCGGCGTTGCTCGGAATGATGCCGGGAACACGCGATCGCTGGTGCCGATAAATGTTGGCTCCCCCAAA
>DNHM01000222.1:0-4689 GCA_003485885.1 Acidimicrobiaceae bacterium | reverse complement strand
TTCCAGGAATGCCCGGCGGTCGCCGTAACGGCCCAGCAAGTCCTCGAGTGACTCGCCGTGAGTGATGTTGAGGCCGCCGCGTCCAGCCAGCAGGAATTTCCGCCCCACGGAACGTTTGTGTTCATAGATGGTGACCCGCAGGCCTGCCCCGGCCAGACGCTCGGCGGCCATGAGCCCTGCTGGGCCACCGCCGATGATGGCGATATGGGGGCCATCGGCGGACATTCGGCAAACCCTACTTGCAGCTCGTACAGGTCAGCTCCTTGCTACGGTTTGCGCCCATGACTCTCAACCGAGCGCTTTCTTCTCTCGTGATCGTGGTGCTGTTCGCAGTTGGCGGACTGTTCGTGATTACCAAGTACTCCGACGCCCAAGAGGCGACCATGTGCCCGGCAGGCACTGAACTGGCCGCCGACGGGGCGAGCTGTCTCTCCCCCGCTGTTGATGACAATGTGGTCACCACCACCAGCTGCTCCCAAGGGGCGTTGTCCGACGACGGTCAGACTTGCATCGTGCCCCGCACCGACGCTGCTCCTCCGGTCGCTGCTCCGCTGACGGTTCCAGTGCCGACCTTCACCGGCTGATCGCAGCCATGACGACACCATCTTTGACGAACCTGGTCAACGAATACGAACGGTCGTTGGCTTACACCGCCAGCCTGGTTGACGATCTTTCCCAAGACCAGATCCACTGGCGCTCTGGCGAAGACGCCAGCGCCATCGGCTGGCACCTCGGCCATCAGGCCGCAGTTGCCCACTTCATGGTGCGTAACCTAACCGCAGCCGAAGCGCTCATCGATCCTGAGCTCGACGCACTTATGGACTCGGCCACCGCAGAACGAGACCGCGGCGAACTACCGGACCTGGAGCGGCTGAACGACTACCGATCAACCGTGGCCGACCGAGTTCGATTTCGGATCGGCAACATCGACGACGGCAATGTTGGTGCTCCGGCCCAGTTGCGAGTCATCGCCCACGGGCTTCTGGTCGCAGTGATCAATCACGAGTACCAGCACAGCAAATGGATCGGCGAGGTCCGCTCCGATGTCCACGGCCAAGACATGCCACCCGAGCCCGTGTCTCCGTTCTTGACCATGCTCGACGGCTATCAGGTTGTCGGCGTGTAACGACTGCGCACTATCTATTTCGGGGCGAAACGTTGACCGCCGTCGAGCCGGATCGTGTCGCCGTTGAGCATCGGGTTCTCGATGATGGCCACGGCTAGGCGGCCGTATTCATCGGGTCTACCCATACGACGCGGAAATGCTGCGTCCTTGGTCATGTTCTCGGCCCGATCCTCGGTGACGCGGGCGGTTAATCCTGTCTCGAACAGGCTCGGCGCAATAGTGTTCACCCGGATCCCGAGCGATCCCAGATCGCGTGCCATCGTGAGCGTCATACCTGCCACCGCCGCCTTGCTCGCGGTGTAGGCGATCTGCCCGATCTGGCCTTCGAACGCTGCGATCGACGCGGTGTTGATCATGACACCACGTTCTTCATCTTCGTTCGGGTCGTTCTTGCTCATGTGCCACGCAGAAAGCCGGTTCACGTTGAACGTGGCAATCAGGTTCAGATCGACCACCGCTTGGAAGTCTTCGAGTGGGTACGGGCCGGTCTTCGAAACGGTTCGCCCTGCCTTGCCGCCACCAGGGGTGTTCACCATTGCATCAAGACCACCGAGAGCCTCGACGGCCTCAGTGATGACCAACTCAGTACCTTCATAATCGAGCACGTTGACCGGATGCCAGGAGCCCCCTAGTTCTGCTGCGACCTCGGCCCCGGCAGATTCTGGTCGATCGACGATGGCGACCTTGCCGCCTCCAGCAACAATACGTATGGCAGTGGCCCGGCACATGCCCGAGGCACCGCCGACCATCATTGCTCGTAGTCCTTGTAGCTCCATGATGTGTCTCCCCAGATCGTTGGTGTCGCTCGATCAGATTCGTTCGATGATAATTGCTGGAGCCATTCCGCCAGCGGCGCACATGGTGACCAGCCCTACCTGCTTGTCAGTGCGTTCGAGTTCGTCCAGCACCGTGCCGATCAACACCGCTCCAGTAGCTCCAATCGGATGGCCGAGCGCAATAGCAGCACCATTTACGTTGACTTTGCTTCGATCAACATCGAGGTCTCGCTGAAACTTCTCGGATACCACTGCGAACGCCTCGTTGATCTCGATCAGATCGATGTCGTCTAGTGTCATGCCGGCCTTGGCCATGGCCTTGCGAGCTGCGGGAACCGGAGCGTTAAGCATGAGTGTTGGATCATCGCCCATGTTGACCGCTGCGATAACGCGTGCTCGGGGCGTCATCCCATGGGCCTTGGCGTAGTCGGGACTCGCGAGCAGCAGCGCAGCCGCGCCATCGACCACACCCGATGAATTGCCTGCGTGATGCACGTGTTCGATATCCAGCCCAGGAAACTTGCGTTGGATCTGTTCGGCCAAGGTGGGCCCTCCCTCCCATGCCGGGGCTTCACCAAAGGCAATAAAGCTGGGTTTTAGGCCGGCGAGGGTGTCATAAGTCGTGCCTGGTCGCGGATACTCCTCGCGATCGAGCAGCAGCCGACCGTCGGTGTCAAATACCGGGATGATCGAACGGTCAAAGCGGCCTTCCCTGATTGCTACTTCGGCTCGGCGTTGCGATTCTGCTGCGAGCTCGTCGAGGGCACGCCGGGGAATGTTTTCGAGTGTGGCGATCGCATCGGCGCAGACGCCTTGATGACTCTGGGGATGAAGCGCATCCAGATGTGCATTACCGCGGTGCATACCGCCAGACGGGTTGTGGCCATTACGTTCGCTCGCCGACATCATTTCGGTGCCACCTGCCACCACCAGATCTTCCATGCCTGACGCAACCTTGGCTGCCGCGAAGTTCGTTGCGCTGATGCCTGAGCCACAGAAACGATCGAGCGTCACGCCGCTTGCTCGCTGATCCCAGCCAGCATCGAGTGCAGCCATACGACCGAGATCGCCACCCTGGTCACCGGACTGGTTCGACGTCCCCCAAATTACGTCGTCTACATCGGCAGTTTCCAAGTCGTTACGTTCAGCCAGCGCAGCAAGCACAGACGATGCCAGCCGCTGCGGGTGCATATCTGCAAGCGCACCTTTCCCTACTTTGCCGATGCCTCTTGGCGTACGACATGCATCGATTATCCATGCTTCATTCATGGCAACTCCCCCGGTTAATCACTAACGAGTGTTCTCTGGTGCAGATTAGGGTCTGACCCCGTAGCCGCCGCAAATGCCACCGACTGCGGCTTACGCATTTGGAGATGTTCGTGATCCCGATTCCTGAGTCACATGTTGCACTGGTTAGCAAGCCACACGGTTGCATCATCAGCACCACAACACCGAGCGGGTTGATTCAATCCACCGCGATGTGGTTTCTGTACGACGACGGCAAGATCAAGTTTTCGCTGATCGGGCACCGTAAGAAGTTTCGCAATCTGGAGGCGAATCCGGCATGCACCTTTTTTCTGATGAACCCGACCAACATGAGTAATGTGATCGAGGTGCGGGGTACCGCCAGTATCGAACCGGATGCCGATAGGGCATTCGTGACCAAGGTTCGAGCGCAATACGGCGCCGATGGTCCTCCATCTGACGGACCCGACGATCACCGCTACATCGTCACCATTGACCCCGCTCGCATCAACACGATTCCGCGATGAGCACTGCAATGTTTGACGAAATCATGAATCTGGCATCGGTCTGGGAACAGATCGCTGATCGTCAACCCGACGCTCTGGCGTTGGCCCATGGCGATACAACTCGCACCTGGGCCGAGTTCGATGAGCGCTCGTCTCGACTCGCAGCCGCTCTCGGCGCCGCTGGTATCGGCGCGGGCGACAATGTTGCGTGCGCTTTGCTCAACGGCAACGAGTACATCGAGGCTGGGTACGCAGCTTTCAAGGTTCGGGCTGCTCCGTGCAACGTGAACTATCGGTATGTCGAAGCCGAGCTGCTCTACCTCATCGATAACAGCGATGCGAAAGCAGTGTTCTTCGACGCAAGCCTGGCCGAACGTTTCGGCAACGTGCACGAACAACTCACCGGCGTTCGGTTGTGGATTCAGGTCGGCGGCGAAGGTGAGCCGGCGCCTGACTGGGCGGTCGGCTTCGAGACGCTCATCGCTGACAATGAGCCAGCGGCTCGCATCGAGCGTTCGGGCCAAGATCTCTGGCTTCTGTACACCGGCGGCACGACCGGTAATCCCAAAGGTGTCATGTGGCCCCACCACAACATCTTGACCATCACCAAACGCCTCTTCGATGGCTACGGCGTGACCATGCCGACGTCGCTTGACCAGGTCGGTCAGGCCGCGGCCTCCATCGCCGAACTCGGCCTGGCCCCTCGGCAGATGGCTGCTTCACCGCTGATGCATGGCACGGCCGGCATTGGCGCACTCATGTATCTCACGTGCGGCGGGGCCGTTGTCACCATGACGAGTCGCAGCCTGGATGCTGACGAGTTATGGCAAACCGTGCAGGATCGCCGGTGCACGGTGGCATCGATTGTGGGTGATGTCTTCTGCACCCCGATGGTCGAATCCCTCGATAGGGCTTCTGAGGCTGGCCGTCCTTATGATTTGACCTCGCTTGCCTCGATCACGTCGTCAGGGGTCATGTGGAGCCAACCCGTCAAGGATCGGTTGCTGGCCCATGCACACGCAGGCGGCACCACCGT
>DNHM01000269.1 GCA_003485885.1 Acidimicrobiaceae bacterium | reverse complement strand
TGGTCGAGGATCCCGTTGCCGTTGCAGTCGCTGGCGATCCCCGCGGCGAGCTCACAGCTGTCGAGGACGCCGTTCCCGTCGCAATCGGTCTCCACGCCGGCAGCCACCTCGCAGCTGTCCACGAAGCCATTGCCGTTGCAGTCAGGGGCGGTGCCGGCCGCGATCTCGCACTCGTCGGGAATCCCGTTGCCGTTGCAGTCGCGCAGCACGCCCGCTGCGATCTCGCACTCGTCGGGAATCCCGTTGCCGTTGCAGTCCAGCGCTGCCCCGGTGGCCAGCTCACAGCTGTCGGGAACGAGGTTTCCGTTGCAGTCCTCCTCGTCCCCCTCGTAGATCTCGACGATGTCGTTGACGCCGTTGTTATTGCAGTCGGGGAACGGCGTCTCGTTCTCGAACCACGCCAGCGTGTCATCGCCCGTCGAGGCCGTGATGACGTCGGGGTCGAGGTCGCCGTCGAGGTCGGCGGTGGTCAGGGCGACGGGGTAGTCGGGGTTGGTGGAGATGATCTGTTCGGGCCCGAAGGAACCGGCTCCATTGCCCTGGTACCAGGCCACCTTGTCGTCCAGCGCCGAGACGGATATCACGTCCAGAGAGCCGTCCGCGTCGACGTCCGCGGCCTCGACCGACTCGACGAGGTCCGCGTTCAAGGTGATGATCTGCTGGGGTCCAAATTGACCCGCTGTGTTCGAGTACCAGGCCACCTTGTCGTCTCCAAGGGACGCGGAGATCACGTCGAGGTCACCGTCGCCGTCGAGGTCGGCGAACGCCGCCCCTGCTGATCGGGCGAGCCTGCCGGGAAAGGTGTCGTCGAGGCGGAAACCGTCGGGACCTCCAAGTAGTAGCCGGTCAGGGTTCGGGCCTTGCGCACCGCGGACTGCGTAGGTTTCTGGTGGCCGGTCGGCGAAGGTTCCCACGAAGAGGTCGTCCCAGCCGTCGGCGTTGATATCGGCTACGGCCACGGCGTGACCTCGGATACCGGTTAGCGGGGCGGTCAGGCCGAAGGTATCGGTTGCTGCTTCCAACGACGAAGCGGCGGCGTTGGCTGCCGGTCGATCGGCGAGTTGGTTGTCGAGCTCGACGGTGATCTGCACGACTTCGCCCCACGGCGACTCTTGTGTGGGGCCAGCATTTAAGCCGATGTGGGCCAGGCGTCGTGTCGGATCAACGGTCACGTTGAAGCTGCCGCCGAGGACAAGGCCTAGCCCGTCGCGGGCCAGCTGGTCGAGTTCAACCAGCGTGGTTTGCACCCCGGTCGACGTGTCGACGGCGATCACCGGTGCGCCAAAGTTTGCGGTACCGCCGTGTGCGTCGGGGACGTAGATGAAGGCCGACTGGTCGGGCAGCAGGGCGATACTCGTTGAGTAGGCGACAGCGTTCCCGAGTGAGCGGACATTGCCGTCGGGATCGATGGCGACTAGGTCGTGCTGGCTGGTCGTAACTGCATAGATGATGCCCGACGAGTCAGGACGGGTCGAGGCTCTGAGCCGGTCACCCAGTGAGATTCCTGTTGGCCGCAATGTGGTTGCGCCGGGTTCGTAGCGCAACAAGCTGCCGTCGGATGCGGCGACCATTGCTGAGTCTTCGTGCACGATCACGTTGCGGAATTGTGCATGCCGTTCGTCGGGTAGCCATGCGATGACGTCGTCGGCGACGGTGTCGAACACGAACAACCCGCCCGAATTCGGATTGCTGAATGGGTCGAGGGCTTCGCCGTAGAGATACCGGCCACCGCCGGCTAGCGACGGCACACCATGGAACGGCACCGGCACGCCGATCGGCTCGAGGGCATATGGCTCTAGGGCATGCGAGTCGGTGTTCATGCGAAGGAGCATGTCGCCCTGATAGGCGTCGTCGAACTCAAGGCCCCGACGTGACCCCAGTAGGTGGAGAAATACACGTCGCCGTCTTCGCCAAGCACCATCTGGCCGTGGACCTTGCCAAAACCCCAGCTCTCGGCGGGGTGACTAAGGGAGTCGGCGACATCTGCGACCCGTGTCATGACCCCGGTTGCCGGGTCGAAGACGAAGATGAACGAGTTGCCGCCACGGCCGAGGTGATCGCCGATTGCCGAGATGACTCGACCATCGGGCAGGACCACGCCCTGACCCCACTGTGACCATGGATCGCCGTCGTAGTCCGGACGGGGATACACGACACCGGTCACCCGAGGGTTCGCTTCCTGCAGCACAACGGTCTGCGCCGATGGGCCAACAGGTGCTGGGGCTGTAGGTGCTGGGGCTGTAGGTGCTGCCAGAGGAGCGGACGCATCGCTTTGATCGTCGGAGAGCGACGGCTCGGGCGATGAGGTGGGTGGCGGCTCGGCCCGAACAGGTGCTGCGGTTTCTGAGCCTGCGCACGACATTGTGAATAACGTCAACAAGACAAACGCATGTAAGAGTCGATGTGGCGCACGATCCATCACTCAGACTGTACGCGCCTCGTGAGTTTCAGTAGCCGCGCTAGAACAATGCACAAGGGAACGAAGTGCCGCCTGTCTTGTCACGTATCGCAGAGCGAGTGGAGTTAGGAGTCGACCATCTCGAATCGATCCGCCCTACCTCTCGAAGATTTGTACCTCGGCTAGTTGCATAGCGATTGCACCGGCGCTGTTTTTGACCGCGGGAAGATCACGAGGAACGTTGCGTATCTGGTCGTAGCTTCTGCAAAGGAAGCTTCGGTCCCTACTGTGTTTCGAGTGAGTGGCGTCCCACATAGTGCAAATGTCGCCGGGTCACGGCCTTCTTGGTCGTTGGCAATCGTTACCTGAATTGCAGATGGGCACGTTGGGCCAACGGCAGGTGTGTCGATGCCTTGGAGTTGGTCCAGCCACGGTGTCGTTCGCATCGAAGAACGCGAACAGAATGTGTGTCGGTTCTTCATATTTCGCTCGGGGGTGAACAGTGACGGAGAAGACCGCTCAGAACGCAGTTGCGGACTTCAGCCTACGGACGTGTAGGTAATCACATGAGTGCCGCGGTCGTCGGTGTTCGGCCCGTTAACGTGGCGGAGCTTCAACACGTTCGAGGATCGTTCTGTATGGCCGAGCAGCCGTCAAATCAAGACAGTTCATCGCTTGCGGTGTTGGACCTTCGCGCTCACCTGGCAATTGTTCGCAAGTACTGGTGGTTCACCGTTCTCGTGGTGGTCTGTGCAGTGGCAGTTGCGTTCTTGCTGACACAACGCCAGGAGCGGATCTACTCGACATCGGCGCAGGTGCTGCTTCGCTCGTCAGAGAACTCGTTTCTTTTCCCGTTTCCAGCGACCGGCCCGCTCGCACTCAACCGGGAGGGCGAAATCGAGACGTTGTACGTAACCAGCCCTGCATTCACCGAGGCAGCACTGCTGAAAAGCCCACCGGAAGTCAAAGTTGCAGCCGCCGGGACAGGGTCAACGCTGACATTTAACGCGCGGGGCGCGGTGCCAGAAGACCTTGCTGCAGCGGCGAATGTCTGGGCTCAGACCTATGTAACCGCACGGTATGCCGAGACCTTGGCCCAAAACGTCGAGTCGATCGAATTCCTGCAAGCCTTGATCGCTGAAATCGCCGAGGATCGTGATGCCATCCGTGTAGAAGTCGACTTCTACGACGACTTGCTTGCGGAGACGACTGATCCCGATGAGTACTCTCGTTACTTATCGCAAATGGTGTCGATCGAGACGCTGCTGCAACCGCAACTGGCCCCGCTCGAGGCTCAAATATCGGAATATCAACGCCAAATCACCGAGTTTGAATCGGTGGCACGGTTCCTGGACTCGCCTGACGTGAGCGCTCAAGTTTCGCAGCTTGCAGAGGTGCCCACCATTCCGGTCAGCCCGAATGTGACCCGCAACCTTGTGGTCGCGGCTGCATTTGGTATGGCGCTCGGCATCGCCCTGACGTATTTACGTGAGGTCATCAACGACAAGATCGAGGGCGCTCGCAGCGTCGAACAAGCGACCGGACTTGCGATTCTGGGCACGATTCCGGGTTATCAGCTCAACAGCGATCAAGTTGTCGAGGTGATCGAGCGCCCGAAAAGTCTTGCTGCCGAGCGTTACGAAGCGGTATTAACTGCGATCGAGTTCGCGTCGATCGGTGAGCCGGTCTCGTCGGTACTGTTCACTAGCGCGGTGCCAGGCGATGGCAAGACCACAACTGCGGTGAATGTTGCCGCTTTGGCGTCGAAGTACATGAACGTGCTTCTGGTCGATGGCGATATGCGCCGCCCACGGGTCCACCGCATGCTTGGTGTGTCCAACAGCGTTGGGTTGTCTGATGTGCTGGCAGGCGAGGCCACTCGACGTGATGCCCGCCAGGTGTTTGAACGTGATGGCATCCGGTTCGATGTCATCACCTCGGGAAGCAAGGTCCAGGATCCGGCGCTGCTGTTGCGAGGCGACCGGTGGACATCGTTGGCAGACGAGTTGTTCTTGTATGACCTTGTCATCATCGACGCTCCACCGGTTCTTGCGGTTACCGATGCGGTGCTGATCGGCCGTGCGGTAAATGGCCAGATCTTGCTGACGCGTTTGGGCGCCACCAAACGTTCCGATCTTGCCGAGGCTGCCAAGCTTCTGGCAACGAACGGGTCTCGTTCGCTGGGTGTTGTTGTCAATCGTGACCAAGAGAGTCCTGACAAGTACTCGTATTACGGGCAGTACGCAGAACAAACCGCAGAAACCGCTGACGCCTGAGCCCTCGCCCCTCCTAAGCTCCAGACTCTGTCGGGATAGGGATAGGGGCGGGTCTAGGTTGTGATGCTCGCGGGCACCGCATCGGTGGTGTCATCGGTGCCACCGGCGGTGTCCTCATCTTTTGCCTGCGTGCCCGAACCAGTGGCGTTGGCGGGCGCAAGGGCAAACAGCACGAGAAGTATCGGCCATAGTTGGGCCCGTTGTCGGGTGAGGATGCCGAAGTTCGAGATGACGCTGAAGGCGACGACGAACCCCATCGTAAAGGTGACGGAAAAGCGCACGTACGCGTTCGTGAAAAACAGGCGTGGCACGCGTCGTATCCGTTTCCAACTCTGGGCTGCCAGTGCCATCATGGCCAGGCTCTCGATCGACCCGAGAACCTGCAAGGTGCTGGAAGCCTCGATGAGGGATGGGCGAAATATGACCGAAACGGTGCCTTGGACCAGGTTTCGCGGCCCGGTAATGCGGATTGGGGTGAACTGCGAGTCACCCCCGGCTGTTCGGTCCTGCGTGAAGTCGAGAACCGTGTTGAGTTCAACCCGATCGGCGTTGAAGTACTCGGCCACTTGTCCCATAGCAATCGCCATGACCGCAAAACCAAGCACGGTGATAAAGATCTGTTGGCCTCGCCTGCCTTGTGACCCCCAGGGCCAGAGCGACGTTACAACAAGCGCTACCACCATCAGCGCAGCCATGTGGGGGCGTATGCGGGCCGCCATGGCAATTCCGGCAAGGGCCGCTCCGAGATGCCAAACCGACAGGTGATGCTGCACCAACAACGAGCCCCCCAGGGCGGCCAGGCCCAGGAAGAAGATCATCCATGCTTCTTTGCCAATGGTCGATGGCCAGAATAACAACGAGGGCAAATAGAAGAGCAAGAGTGCATATCGATGGCGGTCAAGTTCAGGTACTGCTGAGACAGCGGCCCGGTAAAAAAACAACGCACCAACAAAACTCAGGAACGTGAAGACAACGTAGGCCGTTACGCGGTTTGGCCCGGTGAAGTAGTACAACCAGCCGAGCATGTAGCTCAGCCAGTCGGTTCCGGTATCGCCGAAACTCTCAGGCAGGTTCCCTGGCAGAACAAAGTCGTCCGACAGCCATCCTGCGATCTTGCTTCCGGCCCTGTGGTACGCGTTGTTGTCGCCGTCGCCGGTGAGTGTGAATCGAAGGTACGTGCCGAGGCATTTGGCGGCGACCCCTCCCAGAACGATGCGAAACAGAACGCTGTCGCCACTGACCGCCCACCGGATGAGCGGAATAGTGACAAGGCAGAGCAGAACCGCCATGGTTGCTGGATGCACCGCCACGTCGGTTGCGTCACGAAAAGTGATGCCCGTGGCGGCGAACGCGGCCACAGCACCGACCGCTAGGGCGGCGGCGATCGCGGTGATGAGGTCAGAGCCTGTCGATGGCAGCCGTTGCATTCTTTGCAAGGCTAGTCAGCGGTCAGGGTGTGTTTGGGGCGCGTCTCAAGAAGTCGGGCGTATGTCTCACAGGTGATGTCGATCACGTGTTGTTGATCGAAGTCGTCGTGCGCCTTTTGCAGCCCAGCTGTTCGCATCTGAGCCCGCTGTTCGGCGTCGCCGCAGAGTGTGATGAGCGCCTGACCCAGCGCAGTGCTGTCACGTACCGGCACGAGCAGTCCGCTGGTTCCATCATCGACGACTTGTCGACAGCCGCGAATATTTGTGAGCAGCAATGGCAGGCCGCAGGCGGCTGCTTCCATGGCGGAGCGGGGGAATCCCTCGCGGTGTGATGCGAGCACGTAGATGTCCATGGCCGGATAGAGCGTTTCGACATCGTCGCGGTGGCCGAGAAATCGCACCCCGTCGGCTTCGGCTGCGGCCATGATGTCTGGTCCTAGCGCGTCGGCCTTGCCGGGTTGGTGGGGGCCGATGACCATCAGTTGCGCGTTCGGTATCGCAGCACGAACTGACCGGAAGGCGTCGAACAGTTCGACGTAACCTTTTTCCTCGACGAGACGGCCGACGGCGCCAACGACGATGGTCTCGTCGCTGATGCCGAGCTCGCGTCG
>DNHM01000352.1:430-4646 GCA_003485885.1 Acidimicrobiaceae bacterium | reverse complement strand
CAGTTGGGGGTTGGTGGACAGCGCCAGATCGACCAAACCGGCTACCGCAGCGTCTCCGTCGAAGAAGGACGATGAGATGCTCGACGCCATGAATTCAACACCCACCACGGGCAACCCGGCATCGAATGGATCGGATCGCAGCACGCCCACGGCAGCGGAGTGAAAATCGCCAGTCAAGACGACGAGGTTGTCGGCGCCATCGGTGGATCCGACCCCAATCGCCTGCAGGAGGCGCTGTCTCTCGCCGGCATACCCATCCCAGGTGTCGACAACGACAACAGGCGGGTCGCCGCCGGGCAAGGCGTTGCCGCCAAACATAAACACTTGTTGCGCGAGTACGTCCCACACAGCGTCGGACTCTCGGACGCCGGCCACGAGCCAGTCGAACTGGTCAGTGCCCAACATCGTGTGCTGGTCAGAAAATTGTTTGGCGTCGTCGCGCTCCTGCACCGCTTGTCCGAGCGTTTCCAGGAACGGTTCGTTGGTCTGCTGGTCGGTGCGGTACTGGCGAGTGTCGAGCACGTGAAAGCGGATCAGATCACCGTGTGCGTACGCCCGGTAGATGTCGTAGTCAGGGCCCCTCGGCGGATCGAGTCGTACCGGCGTGAATTCATACCAGACCTGATAGGCGGCGGCCCGTCGTGCCAGGAATACCTGGGAGTCGTCGTTGTTCTCGCTGGTGGCACCTGCGTAGTCGTTGTCGACCTCGTGGTCGTCCCACGTGATGATCCACGGAACCTTTGCGTGAGCGGCCTGGAGCAGCGGATCAGTGCGATAGAGGGCGTATCGGTCTCGGTACTGCTGCACGGTCTCGCACTCGAAGTCCTGACCGGTCTGGCGCCCACGCGGATCGGCGTAACCGCCGGAGGCGTACTCGTAGATGTAGTCACCAAGGAACACGAACGCATCGAGATTGTCCTGCTCGACCAGATCCCGGTAGGCCGCGTAGTACCCCTGCTCCCAGTTCTGACACGACGAGAATGCAAACCGAAAGCGCTCGGGTTGTGTACCCACCGCTGCGAAGGTTCGAGTGCGCCCCACGGTGCTCGCATAACCACCCAGTGAGAACCGGTAATGGTAGATGGTGTCAGCAGACAGGCCGGTGGCATCGACGTGGACCGAATGTCCGAGGGCCGCCACCGCCATAGCCGCACCAGAGGCAACCATCTCGGCCATGTCGGGATCGACAGCGACCTCCCAGGTAACTTCGACGTCGCCATCGGGCAGCCCGGCAGACGGGTCGAGCCTGGTCCACAGGATTACTGAATCGTCGAGTGGGTCTCCTGACGCAACCCCGTGCATGAATGGGTCTGCCTGGAGTTCGAGCGCAGCAACCGTCGGCTCTGGTTTGGGTTCGGGCGAGGCCGTAGCTGTCGGGGTGGCTGCCGGCGCGCTTGTCGGAGCGGTTGTCGGCGTGCCAGTCGGGGTCGTTGCCGGTGCACTCGTCGGTGCAGCGGCCGTCGTCTCTGCGGCCTCGGGTGCAGACGAGCCGCTACTGCATGAGGCGGCGACCGCTGCCGCAACTGCGGCAGCGATGAAGCTTCGACGACTGATCGGTTGAGATGAATCGGACACGCAACCACTCCCGAGCGAAATCTTACTCTGCGGAAATTACAGCGTCGATCGCCAACAGATCGTCTCTCCCCCGCCACATCGGTTCGATGTAGCTCCGACGCCGTAGGTGACTAGCGGGCGATGCCGACCCCGAACTGAGTCAGCGTGGCCGCGCATCCTGCATCGTCGTTTCATACGGCATCCCCACCCTGCTAGCTACCCACCAAACCTCAGACAGCGAACACGGTAAGGAAGACGACCGAGCCGCCGTCCGTCTGAACGACGTCATCGAGCCTGATCTGGTGGATGCCGCCGGGCAAGACGGTTGGATCTGTGTGGTATGCCCAGTACAGATCGAGCGGCGTCTGGTTACCACCGTTGTCGGTCCAGACGGCTGAAACGTGCAACTCCCCCTCCCAAACGCACACAACATCTTCAGGACAACGACTATCTTCAGTCACTGCAGTGACGACTACCGATGCTCCATCAACCACCGGTAGGGACTGACCGACCAGACCCACCAAAACGATCGGATCGGCGGGAACCGGCACCGTCGTCGCCGTAGAAACAGGCACCGTCGGTGTTGCCACCGGCTCGGTCGTGGCCACATCGCTCGTCGGCGACGAAACAGGATCGGCCCGATCACCAACGGCGCCTGCAC
Organism: Acidimicrobiaceae bacterium; assembly: GCA_003485885.1. Taxonomy (GTDB): domain Bacteria; phylum Actinomycetota; class Acidimicrobiia; order Acidimicrobiales; family UBA10347; genus UBA10347. The sequence continues at coordinate 2,431 of DNHM01000352.1, read as the reverse complement.
ACCCCGCAGCGGAAACGACAAACACTAGAACCAACAGAGCTTTCAAGGACTTCATGACACTTTGACGTTCAGCATCTGCTCTGTGGTTCCCTCGTTAGCGAAAAACGGACTGCCCGTTGCACGACGAGAAGCCATCCTGGCTCGACACGCTCAAACGATGCTCGACGTTAGGCCTCGTCGCGGATGACCTTGAGTCCCTCGGGGTCAATGAGCATGCCGTGATTGATCTGGTTATTGCTGTGGGCAACGTGGTGCAGGCCAAAGGCGGACTGGATGGAGGTGTACATCCCCATCGCGTCGAGACTGTTGTTCACGCTCTGCTTCGCCAGGGTCAACCCAAACATAGGCCGCTTGGCGATGTGCTCGGCCAGTGCGAGGGTCTCCGACTCGAGTTCGTCGCGCGGGACGACCTTGTTGACCATGCCGTGGCGTAGGGCCTCGTCGGCGGTGATGGCCCGACCGGTGAACAGCATCTCTTTGGCCAGCCGTGCACCGGCCTCGTAGGGGTGAACGAAGTACTCGTGCCCGTTCACGCCAAAAGCAACAACCGGGTCGCTGAAGGATGCGTCCTCGGAACAGACGATCATGTCCATAGGCCACACGAGCATGAGACCACCGGCAATCACCTTGCCTTGCACTGCACAGATAGTCGGCTTGGGGATGTTTCGCCACCGCCAACACATGCCCACGTACATCTCGGCTTCCTTGGCCATATATCCCTCGGCCCCGGGAGCCTCGAAGTGACATTGGGTGCCAACGGTCGGGAAATCGTCCATGTCGGGCTTGAGAGCCGAAAGATCATGGCCCGAAGAGAAGTGCTTTCCGTCGGCCGCCAGCACGATCACTCTGACCTGATCGTCGCGGGCCGCCTTGTCTAGGGCCGCATTCAGCTCGGAGATCATCAGATAGTCCTGAGCGTTGGCGGCCTCGGGCCGCGCCAGCGTGATGCGCGCAACCCGCTCGGAGGGGTTGTCGTAGCGAATTCGGGTCCAGTCGTCGGCCATGGGTTGGAGATCTCCTCGATCGGTCAGCATCGCCCAACCTAGCTCAACGGGTTTGCACCCCCAGCAGCCGCCGGTGCTCACCAGCAGTCGTGTTGCCTCAGGCCAGGTTTCTCAACTTGGCGTCGGTGAAGTAGGTGAAGGCGACCAGTGCCAGCCCGATGAGTGCGCCGTACGTCATGGTGTCGCCGGTGCCGATGTTATTGGCGATGATCCCATACATGAGAGCACCGAGCGGCAGCATCCCGATCTGGACGAGCGTGAACAACGCCATCACCCGCCCCATGAGCGGCTGCGGTGTGTTGGCCTGGATAAGTCCCTGATTCATGTTGATGTAGAAACCGCCCGCGAGGCCCATCGTCAAACCGAGCAGCGCGAGCTGCCACAGCGCCGTCGTGCGGCCCATCAGCGCCACAACCGCAGACCCGACCATCATTGCTCGCATGAACGCGGCGCCCTTGTTTGCCATGTTTCCTTTGCGCATGACGATGAACGAGGTACACGCGATCCCCACCCCCATCAGAGCAAACGGCAAGGCCGAGTCGCCTGAGTTTCGGCCGAGCGCTTCTTTGACGTGGGCCTGCATGGTCACCATCACCAACGGGTTGATGGTGAGACCAGCGAGCATGAGCAGCGCAAAAAGCTTCCGAATCGCATGTTCGTTAAACACATGCCGCATGGCTTCGATGGTCTCGACCCCGATCGAACGTTTGGCCACAATCTCGACATGTGGCGGCACTTCGAGTGGCACCAGAGCGAGCAGTCCAATCAGGAAAAGCGCAAGCAGGAATCCAAAAGCTCCTCCGAAGCCGAACAATCCACCGAATAGCCGAGCGAAGACATTGCCCAAGATAAGCGACAACGTCATCGCAATGGCATTAAGAGCGATTGCGCTGAACAGTTGCGCCGGAGAAACGAGGGCGGGGACAAGGGCTTGGCGCACCGGCTGACCGATCGCAACCGCAGCGCCCGACACGACGGCCAGGCCCATCAGCAACGG
>DNHM01000352.1:0-328 GCA_003485885.1 Acidimicrobiaceae bacterium | reverse complement strand
GAAGATACCGGGAAGCCCAAGCGCGAAGACGATGAGACCTTGGTCGCTCTCAGCTCGATCGAGGCCATCGAGAACGAACCACGCAAAAACGAACCGCTGGGCATTCGACGCCATAAAAAAGGCGACGTTGTTGAGCCAGAGGTACTTGAACGCCGGAACCGTGAGCGCGTGTGGCGGTCGCTCGACGATCGACGAGGCGCTCGTCGTGGCCGACCCCGGATGAGTTCGCTCTCGATCGTCGGTCACAGCCCCTCCATCGGCGAGATGCTACTGCGCCGCATGACGAAGATGTTCAGCAACGTGAGGAGCAGCAGGATGACGCCACAAT
>DNHM01000283.1:4620-5361 GCA_003485885.1 Acidimicrobiaceae bacterium | reverse complement strand
GCGTCGTCGTACCCGTACTCTGACGATGGCAAGGTCCCGGGTAATCCCGATGGCGTGCTCGATCCATTCACGGTGCTCACCTTTGTCGCCGCGCATACATCGACGCTGCGACTGGGCACCGGCATCTGTCTGGTGCCGCAACGCCAACCCGTCTACACCGCCAAGATGGTTGCTGACCTGGACTATTTGTCGCAGGGACGAGTCGACTTCGGTATCGGCATCGGCTGGCTCGAGGAAGAATTCGATGCTCTCGGCCTGGACTTCAGCGCTCGAGCCGCCCGGTGCAACGAATACATCGCTGCCATGAAGGCATTGTGGGGAGCCGACCCGGTCACTTTTTCTGGTGAAACCGTGTCCATCACCAATGCACAGTCCAATCCCAAGCCGGTGCAGTCGCCTCACCCCCCGATCTTTGTGGGCGGCGAAAGCACACCCGCCTTGCGCCGCGTTGCGGCCTTCGCCGACGGCTGGTACGGCTATGGCGTTGCCCCTGAGGCCATTGCAGACCACCTGTCACGACTCGACGAACACCTCGCCGCAGCCGGCCGTACCCGATCAGAGATCAAGGTGTACGTCTGCCCGAATAGGCTTCGGGTCAACCCCGACATCACTGCGGCGTATGCCCAGGCTGGGGTCGATCAGCTGATCATGCCACTGTTCGCCTCAGGACTCGACGACCTCAACCGCCGCATCGACGCAGTACACACCGCTGCAGGAATGAGCTGACCATGGCCCACGATC
>DNHM01000283.1:0-4578 GCA_003485885.1 Acidimicrobiaceae bacterium | reverse complement strand
GACCATCAACACGGGGGTCATCAACACGGCAATCCCCGTGATCGCGAACTGAAAGCGATCTTTCGGTACCTCAAGATCGCACCTCGCATGTGGCGCTCCGAAGTCAACGATGCCGTGGTCGATCTCATCGACCCCCGACCGGGCGAGACCGTGATCGACATCGGCGCAGGTATGGGACCTGGTGTCATGCGAGCTGCAGCGAGCGGCGCGGAAGTCCTTGCGATTGATCCAACACCGTTCATGCGCACGGTTATGAGCGGCCGACGCTGGTTTTCCCGGCGACGCAAATCAATTCGCGTGCTCGACGGAGCCGTCGAGGCGCTGCCCGCAGGTGATCACCAGGTTCATGCGTTGTGGTCGGTCAACACCATGCATCATTGGAGCAGCGTTGCCGACGGGGCCGTCGAGATTGCACGGGTGCTGGCCCCAGGCGGGCGCATCGTATTGGTCGACGAAGATTTCTCGGATCCTCGTCACCCTAATTCCGAGGAATGGCACAAACGCCATGGCGAAGACAGCCATCATGGCTTCTCAATGGTCGATGCCTCCGAGATGGGTGATTTGATGACCGGCGCTGGACTTGTCGACGTGGTCGCTGAGCAACGTGACATGGCGGGTCGGCCCGTTATTGCTGTGACGGCCCGCGGGCCCAACTAGGTCACGCAGCTACTCGGTCGCTCCGTCGGTGCCTGACCGCACGTGGTGGGGCAATTCCGCTGCCCTCGTTGCTGGTGCCGCATCGTTGGCGAGTAACTTCGCAGGTATGGCAAGTTCATTGGTCCTGATCGAAACCCAAGCGGATGGCGCGGTTCGTGTCGTCACCCTCAATCGGCCCGAAAAACGCAACGCGCTGAACGCGGAGATGCTGACCGAGATCCAGGCGCTCTTCACAGCTGAGCCTTCAGCCGACGAACGGGTCACGGTCATTCGAGCGATCGGCAAATCGTTCTGTGCCGGTGTCGACTTGAAGGAACGAGACACAAACGGTATGGCTGGCAGCGCATCCGCCATCGAGGAGATGTTGCATTCGGTGGCCATGTACCCGCTCCCTGTTATTGCCGTGGTCCAAGGCGATGCGATCGCCGGTGGTAACGAACTGGCATTGCACTGTGATCTGGTTGTGGCCTCAGACGCAGCCCGTTTCGGCATGTCGCTCGCCCAGATCGGATTGGCGCCTACCTGGTTCTTGGCCAACAAGATCATGGAAGTCGGCGGTCCAGTCTTTGCCCGAGAGATGCTGCTGATTGGTGATCCGGTGTCGTCGACTCGTATGGCTGACCTTGGCATGATCTTGCGAGCAGTACCAGCAGCGGAACTCCCGTCAGACGCTCAGGTGCTGATCGACCGGCTGGCAGCCAATGCTCCACTGAGCTTGCGGGCGATGAAAGCCGTGCTGACCCGGCAGATGCAGTTCCGCGATGGAATCGAACACGCCGATGTCGACGCCATGGTCGAGGCCGCCCGCCAGAGCCAAGATGCGAAACGTGGCATTGCTGCCCGGCTAGCTGGGGGCACCGCCAGCTTCGAAGGCAACTAGTTGCCTCAGCCTTCGGGTGGCACCACCCGGTGGAGGAAATCGACGACGGCCCCAGAGAAGACGTCGTTGCGATCACCGGCCACCATGTGGGCTGCACCGGTCACGTTCACATATTCGGCATGAGGACATTGCTGCAGGAATGACTGTGCGCCCTCTTCGGTCAGGACATCAGACAGGCCACCTCGCACCAGCAGCACCGGCAGATTCAGGTTGTCGGCAGCACGTTCGAGACTCTGACGATATTCGCTCATGTCCCACGTGCGATTGCGGCGACGAGGGTCCCAGTGCCAGTGATACTTGCCGTCGGAACCCAACCGAATGTTTTTGGCGAGGCCGTCGAGGTTTCGAGGTCGGGTGCGCTGTGGCTGGTAGCTAGCGATGGCGTCGGCCACCTCGTCGAGCGAATCGAACCCGTCGGGCTTCTGGTCCATGAACGCCTTGATCCTGTCCGAGCCCTCGGGTTCGATACGGGGGGCAATGTCGACCATCACCATGGCTGCGGCATGGAGTCGGCCGGTACCGACAGCGAGCAAACTCGTGCTGCCACCCATCGACGCTCCGACCAGGATCGGCTGTTGCGCGCCGATTGAATCGACAACGGCCAGCAGATCCTGCACATTCATCTCGGGTTCGTACGCTGCGTCCTCAGCCCAGTCTGAGTCGCCATGGCCACGTGAATCCATCGCGATTGCGTAGTAGCCGGCATTGCCCAACGTCTCGCCTGCGCCACGCCATGCGTGCCGTGTTTGGCCGCCGCCATGTTGCAGGATCACAACCCGGCCGTTTGGGTCGCCCCAAGCGTCGCCCCGGATGGTCACACCGTTCGCACCCTGCCATTCATGCATAGGCACCGGCGTGCCCGGCAACCGTGTGCGTTCGAAGATCTCGCTACCTGTCATAGGTCAACCATGATGGCCCGGCCACGCCGACAACAAATCCCCTGCACGGCGCCGGACTTCTCCGCTAGACGTGACCCGAGTATGTTCAGTCGGATGGGGATGCGGATGACGAAACCATTGGTCGAATTGACCAGCGCTGTGATCGAGGCGCTGCCAGCCCAGCTTGGCGTGTACGAGATCGTCGACGACACGGGTACCACCGTGAAGATCGGTTACGCCGGTGGGAACGAACCGTTTGGTATGCGCACTGCGTTGGAGCGCGAGCTCGGACCTGATCGCGAGACCGAGCACGCGCTTCGATTCCGCCACGAGTTCACCCATGGTTACCTGACCCGTTCACAGGAGTTGCTCATGATCTACCAAGCCGACCATGGTCAGCTGCCGTCAGGTAATGCCCGTCATGAGGGCACCCTCGGGCGACTCAGCCCACTTCCCGAAGCCGGAGGCAACTAATGGACCTGATGTTGAGTGATGAGCAGCAGTTGATCGTGGACACCGTGCGGCGGTATGTGCAGGAAGAAATCGTTCCGCTCGAGGCCGACCTCGATCCTGATGCGGGTGAACTCCACCCCGATGACCAGGCCCGACTCATCGAGAAGACTCGACAAATGGGCTTCTATGGCCTCGACATTCCTAAAGAGTTCGGCGGTCCGGGCATCGATGTCACCACCCGAGCGCTCATGGCGATCGAGATGAGCCAGCATCGGGCTGGTTTGTACAACCCGTGTTATGGCACGTTCGGCGGTGCCGGCCTAGCCCAGCTTTACGAGGCGACTGACGAGCAGAAGGAGCGGTACCTCTTCCCCACCCTGCGGGGTGAGAAGAAGGGCTGCTTCGCACTAACCGAACCATCGGGCGGTAGTGACCCGGCTCGAGCGATCCAGACCCGTGGCGTACAAGACGGCGACGAATGGATTCTGAACGGCAGCAAGTTGTACATCAGCGGCGCGGACAAGGCTGACTTTGCGTTGGTATTCGCTCGCACATCCGATGATCCTGGCCGCAATGGTGTCACCGCGTTCATCGTGGACACCGACACGCCTGGTTTCCATGTTCGACGAGTAGTGCACACGCTGCGGTCCACCCACTATGCGACTGAAATTCAGTTCGACGAAATGCGGGTGCCCGCATCGAACATTCTGGGCGAGCTCAACCGTGGCTTCGCCATCGCCAACGATCGACTAAGTCGGCAACGAATCCCCTATGCCGCTGGTTGTTTGGGCGCTGCAATCAAGGCGCAGGAAATGGCGATTGATTGGGCGAAGAACCGAGAAGCGTTTGGAGGCCTGCTGGCCGAGAAACAGGCGATCCAGTGGATGATCGTCGACAACGAGATCGATATTCGCCATGCTCGTTACTGCATCCTCGAAGCCGCCCAGAAAGCCGACCGAGGTGAACGTTTCCGCACCGAAGCCGCCATGGCCAAACTCGTCGCCAGCGAAGGTTCGGGCCGGGTCGTCGACCGAGCAATCCAGATCCATGGCGGCGTAGGTGTCACCAAGGACTTACCGCTCGAACGTTGGTACCGAGAGCTCCGGATCCGTCGCATCGGCGAAGGACCGAGCGAAGTTCAGCGACTCATCATGGCCCGCGAGATCCTAGGAGGAAGTTTTAAATGACCGGATTGATTGATGTTCATGGCCACGTCGTGCTCGAGGGCTCGCTCGGGGCAGCTGGCCCGGTTTGTGGCCCGGAACTCGGGGCGCACGAAGACGGCACGACCTGGTTCCGTGTTGGTGACTGGCGCCTCGACGGCGTGCCGTATCGCGAGTCATTGTTCATGCAGGTAGGCATGCGCCTCGAGGCCATGGATGCTGCCGGCATTCGGGTGCAGGCGCTGTCACCTAATCCCTTGCCTATTTGCACTTCATCCCCGCAGCTGATGCGATCAACTACTGCCGAGCACACAACGACGACCTGGCGTCGATTGTTGCCTGACATCCCGATCGATTCGTTGGGCTTGCGTCACTTCCGATGCAGGACATCGATGCTGCCATCGCCGAATTAGATCGGTGTGTCAATGAGCTCGGATTACTCGGTTCTTACACCGGTACCGACTTCGGCATACACCTCGACGACGCCAAACTCGATCCGTTCTTCGAAGCGTGTGTCGAGCTTGATGTTCCGTGGTTCCTGCATCCC
>DNHM01000021.1:4134-6165 GCA_003485885.1 Acidimicrobiaceae bacterium | reverse complement strand
GGGAGCGCTGGTGACGTGGGCCGGCAACCCTGCGTCGTAGAAGGACCACACTCGGTCGTATTCGTCGTCGAAACTGCGTTGTGTTGCTCGAACGGCCAGGTTGCGGGCTTCGTGGCGCACCGAGGCATTGGTGGCCTCGAAGTGATGGCGTTGGTGCTGCCAATCACCTTCGATCAACGCGTGATGAATGAACATCTCGCGTGCGGTCACGGGGTCGTGCCGGTCCACGGGGACGAGTCGGTCAGCAATGATTGGCAGTCCGTATAACCGCACGGTTTCTGTGGTCATCGCTCGACCGGTCTCAGCGTCCCAAACACCGTCGCCAACCTCGATGGTGGTCAGATGTTCGGCCGGGGCCTCGAGCCATGCTGGGTCTATGGGTGCTACGTTACGTGCCCACAACCGGGTGGTTTCGACCAGAGTCGTGGCCATGATCCAGCTGGGTCGTGTCTCGAAGCATTTGGAACCAGGCTGGATTGCAAACCGAACATTTCGAGGGCCCAGGTATTCGTGGGATCGTTCGATCCGCATGCCGACCTGGGACAACATGCCAGTGAGCACGGCGCGATGGATGTCGTCACCCCAGTTCGATGGATCGTCGGCTCCCGGGCCGAGCGAGACATCGAAGTTGCTGCTGTAGCTGTTCGGGAGACCCATCTCTTCGGCCGACGACCGAAGCTGCTCGATGGTGTCGAACCATTCACTGATGCGTTGCGCATGCAGGAACCGGTCACGGCACCATTTTGTGAACTGGCGTCGGTTGAGTTCGTTGCGTTTCTTGCTTGCGGCGTGCCACAGATGTAGCAAGGTGAGTACATCGCTGCGGTCGTCGACGAAACGAGCATGCGCCTCGTCGGCGGCTTTCTGTTTCTCGCGAGGACGCTCCCTCGGATCTTGCACGGCCAGGGCGGCAGCGATGATGATGGCCTCGAACAGGCAACCTTCGTCGTTGCCTGCCAACACGATGCGTCCGAGCCTGGGGTCCATCGGCAGCTTGGCCAATGCACGGCCGGTGTCGGTCAACCAATCGCGGCCAGCGTTGCCAGCTTCGGGTACTGCTGGCGACTCCACGGCGTGTAGTTCGTGGAGGAGACGTACGCCATCGATGACGGCTCGCGGTTCCGGCGGGTCGATGAACGGGAACTCCAGTGGCGAGCCGAGCCGCTGGCTGGCCATCGTCAAGATGACCGATGCCAGATTCGTTCGTTGGATCTCGGGTTCGGTGAATTCAGGGCGGCTGTCGAAGTCTTCTTCTTCGTACAGCCGGATGGCCACACCGGGGCCGAGGCGTCCGCAACGGCCACTGCGCTGGTTCGCCGATGCTTGCGACACCGGTTCGATGGGGAGTCGCTGGACCTTGGTCCGCTGGCTGAATCGCGACATGCGTGCTTCGCCGACGTCGATGACGTATCGCACGCCGGGCACAGTCAGCGACGTCTCCGCAACATTGGTGGAGACGACGATACGGCGTCGTTTCGATTCGCCAAAGACACGCTGCTGTTCTTTGGACGACAGGCGCGCGTAGAGCGGCAGCACTTCGAAGTCGGGCTCGTGGCGTCGAACCGATTCGCAGATGTCGTTGATCTCGCGTTCACCGCTGCTGAAGACCAGGATGTCGCCTGGTCCCTCTCGTGTGAGTTCGGTGATCGCTCGCCGCACCGCAGCAGGGACTTCGAGGGTTTCGCCTTCGCCATCGCGCGGCTGGTAACGAATGTCGACCGGGTAGTTGCGGCCAGACACTTCGATGATCGGGGCATCGTCGAAGTGGGCAGCAATCTTGGCAGTATCAATGGTGGCCGAGGTGACGACTACATGTAGATCGGGCCGCCGGGGAAGAAGGCGATGCAGATAGCCGAGCAGGAAGTCGATGTTCAGGCTGCGCTCGTGGGCCTCGTCGACAATGATGACGTCGTAGGCCAACAGGTCAGGGTCATGAGCGAGTTCGGCAAGCAAGATGCCATCGGTCATGACCTTGATCGATGTCTTGTCGTTGGTCTTGTTGTCGAAGCGAACCGAGTAACCAACGGCGCT